>CAZKPE010000145.1:0-10259 GCA_964554545.1 uncultured Lewinella sp. | reverse complement strand
GTTGCCGGTGCGAAATCCGGGGCGGTTGCCGTGACGGTCGCCTGATAAGTTCCGGCAACCAGGGAAGTGGCATCGACCGAAAATTCCAACGAGGCACCCAGGGTGAAGGTGCTTGGTAGATTTACCCACGTCTCACTCGCTTGCAGGCTTACCTGGCTGGCATTCAGCTGGGTAGTGGCGGATAGCACGCTGGTCTGCCCGGCGGACTGGCTTCCAACAAAGGCCTGGAAGGCCAGTGCATCCGGTGCGAAGTCCAGTTCCTTCGGTACCGGCACGTACGGTTTCGCGTTCGTGAGCAGGAAGACGTAGTCCTGGTAGTCCCCATTAGCGGCATCCTCGAAGGCCAATAGGTAGCTGTTCGGGACGGCTACGCCCCCGCGGTCCTTGGCCGGATATACCCGGACGCGGTGAGCGACACTACCCGTATTGCGTCCGTCTTCGGTGTAGTAGGTCCGGTTGAATACACCGGAAGTCAGGTATAGGCCGAAAATGGCTCCCTGAGGGTCAAAGGTCTGCGCGCCCATTGCGAGACCGGGATACAGCGTTTGCGCGTTTGCGCCACCATCCGCCTGCGTTCCGATTTCATTCAGGGTCACGTTACCCGCCGCGTCGGTGTACCAGCCAAAGGGCAGCGCCTCCGCCGGGGAGTAACGGGCTACGGGAATCATTTCGACCTGGCCGGTGCCGGCCGCTACGAACAAGGGTTCCAGTACTTCATCACCAGTGGCCGCGGCCGTAGTGGGGCCGGTCAGCCCGGTCCATCCGACATCGATCCCGATGCCCAGTGCGTCGACTATCTCCTGTAATGGCGGCTCTTCGCTACCCCCGTGACCGGCCTTTTTCAGTCCGTGCAGACCGACGGCAAAGTCATCGCCGTCGTTTCCGTTACTCGTGAAGGTGAGTGCGGCCTCCTGATGACCCAGGTCGGTGCCATCGAGGGCAGGCGCGTACGTGATGGAATAAGATTGCGCGGACGCAGGTGCAAGGGTGACCGTAAGCGGACCGCTGAAGCTAAACTGACTGGCAAAGGGTCCGGTAAGGGCCACGTTGGTGATATCGAGAGCCACCGACCCGGTATTGCTTATGCTGAAGGCGTGGCTCGAAGTCTGATCGCCGTCCGTATTTACGGTTACTTCGAAGAGTAGCTCCTCCGGGTTCGCGGCGATGACGGCCTCCGGCTGGGCGGCAACGTCGGCCCGCATGAGGATCAACTGCTGGTTGTTGCCGGAACGGTCGTACTGTGCCATGTACAGGTTGCCGGTCCGGGTATCCTCCACTACGTCGAGCGGATCATCATACCCCTGCAGTCCGGGAACATCCTCAAAGACCTCGATGATATCGCCGGTCGTGTTTCCGGGCTGCATGACGATGATGTCATCCTGCCCGCTGAAGCGAACGACCAGCAGCATCCCCTGCATGATTCCGTTGAAGGCATTGGAACGGTACTCGATGGCCCCGTTCGGAGACTTATTCTTCAGAAAATCGTAGGCTACCTCCAGGTAGTTGGGGTCTGGCCCCAGGTTATCGGGGTATTTCGCCACGTCGGTATACGATCCGGCGGGTTGGCCGGGCAGACCGGAATAGGGCTGCCCCCCGTGATTGAGGACGAACTCGCCGCGATAGGGGTTCGGATGTCCATGGTAGCTACCACCCAGGGACTTGAACAACCAGTCCTTCTGGGTTTCCCCACCCACTACTCCGGGGATATTCGGGTCCACGAAAAAAGTCCCATCCGGACGACGAACTCCCTTGCCCGAGGCATCCCGGTTTACGTAGTCGGCACTGGCCGGGGTGACCGGTGAGGTACTGTTGTTTCCGGCCGTTCCGTTCGTTGGAATGTAGAGCCAGCCATTCGTATGGAACACCATGTCGTAGGCATTCCGGACCCCAGTCGCGTAGAGCGTGAGGGGTGAATCGGCGGAGTACGGATTATACGTTCCGTCGGACATCGTGAGCCCGGTAGCTGGAGCGTTATTGATCACGGTGATGTCGTCGGTGGTGTATACGCTCAACGGCAGCTGGGCGGGTAATTTATCCATCTCCAGTCGCAGGACGGCGGCCGCCAGCAGGCGCTCGGGCCGGAATCCCCAGGAGGCATCCGGGTCCCCTCCGGCGGTATTCGAGCCCTGTACGATGAAGAGGTCTCCGTCTTCACCTACGACTACGCTGTTGGTCAGGTGGTCTTTGACCGACCGCGGCAGGTGTACCAGTACGTTCTCTACCGTCCCGAGATTGGGGCCGCTCAGTCGGGCCAGCGCACCGTCCCATTCCGGGCCGGCCGTCAGGGTCGCGGCGCTATGGGTCACGTAGGCTACCAGGTTCTGGGCCGTCGCGTCGGGGGCGAAGGTGAGGCCGATGATGAGGCGGTCGTTTCCGAGCGGATCGCCGGTGACGGGGTGGTTGGCACCCGTCAGGTTGATGGTGAGTTCCTCCAGATTGGAGAGGGTACCGTCGGATTCGATGGTCCACCGCTTGATGATCTCTCCTGTCGTGGAGGCGTAGAGCTTACCATCGGGGCCGATCACGAGACTCGAGAAGCGGTCCGCTACGCCCTGTCCAAGCGCGGTACCCTTCACCTGTGTGAAGCTCACCCCGCTCAGGTCCGCGGGCGGGTTCGTATCCGAGCCGGAGTTAGTCGTGAAGGTGGAAATAAAAGTGGTGAAGGTGATGCGGTCGGTAAGGTCTCCGATCCGGTTAGCCTCCACGCCGTCGATTTGAAATTGATAGGTAGTCGATGGCTTGAGGGCGTCGTTCGGAGTCAAAACGATGGCGTCTCCTCCACCGGTATCGTTGAAGTTGGCAGGTACCGCTACCGGGCCCAGGGCCGTTTGCTCGAACAGTTTCACGTTACCGGCCATGGAGGCCTTGTCCAGTTCGTAGTCCGTCGGTGTGTTTACGTTCACCGCTATCTGGAAGCTGGTCGTCGGCACATTCGTCGTGCCGTCGGCCGGGTCCGGGTCAGAGAAGTATGCCAGGGAGGTCGTGGTCGCCGGCTCAACGACCAGGGATTTGATCTTCGAGTTGAAACCGCCGCTAGCATCCACCGTGAGTCGGCCATCACTCACTACGACATCGACCGTAGCGCTGAAGTCATTCGGTGCCCCTTGAGTCGCCACTTCGTCGATCGCGGTCGTGCCCTCAACGCGGATCAGGTGATGGGTTCCGGACAAGGTTTCGTTGTCCGTATCGCCGGCTTGTACCGTCACCCGGTAGCTTCCGTTGGTCAGTGCCACTTCCCAGGCCCCGTCCGCGCTTATTCCGTTCGAGCCGCCGGTGTCCCCGTACTGCATGTGCATCAGGGTTTCGCTGAGGGTGTTCAGGTCTGGGTCCGGGTCCCGGTTTCGCCCGTTTCCAACCAGGCTGAGTGGGGTGGACGTTCCGGGTACGACCCAGCCGTAGTCCCAGTTTCCCCGATTACCGTAGGCCTGCCCGTGATCCCGCAGGTAACCGGTCGGAGGCGGGGTGGTAGCATTCGAATAATTGATCCGCAGGGTACCGGGCGTTGCGGCGATGTCCACGTTCCGTACGACGACCACGATGTCCTGATAATCGTAGCCGCTCGTATGTTCCTCGGTAGCGACGATGTAGGCATTGCTTTCCCCGGGCATGGGGTATACGCGTACGTGGTGGGGGATGCTGCCGGAAAAGGTGTTCAGCGCATCCTCGCTGTAGAGCTGGCGATTATTGAAGAAGGGCCAGCGACTGAAGAGCCCGAAGGCATCGGTACCGGGGTCGAAGGAGGTCGTACCGGTGGTTACCGGGTTGAGGGTCTGGCCGTTCCCGGATACCGCGTTGCTGACGGTAAAGAGCTCGGTAGTGGTGGCAGGCTGACCAGCCGGGTACCAGCCAAAGGCTACGATGGGGTCATTCGCCTCGGGTCCGAAGACGGAGAGTACCTCGACCGTAACCGGATCGGTACCGGCCCGGGTAAAGAGGGGAGCGGCTACCTCATCACCCAGCAGGTCGTTGTAGGTGGCAGCACCCGACAGGTCGATCTGATTGGTGGCCGCATCCGCGTCGCCGACCGCGACCTCCAGATCGTAAGTATCGAAGATATACTGCAGCGAGGGCTCGGCCGACCCACCGGTACCGTCTTTACCCAGGCCGCGCAATTCGATCTGGACGGCGTCGGCCTGGTCGCCCCCCAGGCTGAGCGTAGCCGTCGAACTGCCCTCGGCGACCGGATCGAAGGTCACGGTCAGGGAAGCGGTGCCGCTTACCGGGATGGAGGCTGGCAGGGAGGAAGTATTTACGGTGAACGTCGAAGCACCTGCTCCGGAAAGCGTTGCCGTTGGATTGTTCAGCACCGCCATTCCGGTGTTGGTAATTTGAATCGTCGCACTTCGCGACGCACCCACTACGGCATCCAGGATGACCCGTTGGGTATTCACGGTGATTTCCGGCTCGTTGGCGGCAATGGAGACCGTTACGTCCAGCTGGGCGGTTTCGTAGCCCGTGGCGGTAGCGAATATGGTAGTACTGTAATTACCTACCGGTAGGTTGGGCTGAATATCGAACTGCATTTGCCCGACGGCGGGGGAAGTGGGTAGGATCAGCCAACCCGAAGCATCGGGATCGTCGGAAAGCGTGACCGCCGGTGTGCCGCCGTCGCTAGCCGATAGGGTGACCTGCTGCGCGGGGATCGTCTCACCCTGTTGCGCCGTAACCGTTAACTGCCCCGGAGCGAAAGTGAGATCCGGAGTGACGACCTCCGGAGTGATGGAGAAATAATCAAAGGTGGCATCAAAAACCGATCCGTTCCGATAGGTGGCAAATACCCCGGCGAGACTCATCGCGGGTTCCGTTCCGAATACCCGCCCGGTAACGAAGGACTGGGGTAGGGCAAGGGAATTCACATTCGTATTCGCGACCAGCACTTCGGCACCGCCATCGATACGGTAGTAACCGGCGATCGTGCCGGCCACCGGGTCGAGGCGCAAGCGCAGGGTTACGTCCTTGCCCGTCAGGCTGAGATTAGGGACCTGAATACGAGCCGCGTCGGTGTTGACCGAGTTCCCGTTCGTTTCGATCCGCAGTTCGATCTGATTGTTGCTGACGGCGACCAGTTTGACGAAGTTGTCCTCGTCCAGGCCGAACCAAAGGCCATTTTGCGCCGACGCGCCGCCGGTATTGTTCGTCAGTACCTTCGTTTCCACGTCCAGTCCGGCGGATGACCAGTTCGTAAAACCGACACCCAGGGTATTGATCTGGTTATTGTTGTTGCTACTGCCGCCCGGCTTGCGGAAGGCGATACCACGGCCTGCCGTGATGACCAGATTCCCACTGGTCACGTCCAGTTTACCGGGCTCGTAGCCATTGATTTGCGGATCGGTGATGGGAAGGTCTTCCGGCATCCGCGCTTCACTATGCTCCAGGGCGAGGGTAAAGCCCGTTTCCGAACCCGCTGCGTCATCGAGCCCTCCTTCACTACCTGTAAAAGCCAGGCTATAGGGAAGGGTGACGTCCAGGCCGCCGCAGGGGTCCGGGCTGACCGGGGGACACTGGGCCCCCAGCCAGGTGGATAGCAGGAGGACCGGCAACAACAGGAGGTGACGGAATGCGCTTGGTGTAATAACTGGTGTGTAGTTCATAGCATCTTCGTAAATAGTCTACCTAATCGGGGTGACTATCACGAATCACGTCATATGCCGAACTGCGCATACGGCTCCCTTACGGAACCAGCAGGCACCATCCGTCCGGAAATACCACTACTGGTTATTCCGGAGTCCGACCAGTACGATAGCATCGATCCGGTGGAAGCAAACCAAACTTGTTGGAGACAGCGTCGTCCCGAGGGGGTTCCCGATCACCGGTACCAATCGGACCGGATGTTACACATTCCCGGCAGGGCATCCGAAGATGCGGTGCGGTTAAGGTGAGACGAAATCAGGGAAGTAGCCTGTGGGGTTTGTTGTTCAAAGTGTCTCTTAAAGCTTCAGTGTCGTAATACGCAATAGTCAAAACTAAGGGTTGGGAAGAGTACTTCCTTAAACCACCTCAAAACTATTGTATTTCTCTGAACTTTTCGCAAATCCAGACAACCATTTGAGATTTGTCGCCGCTTGAGAGGGGTAAATGGGAACTTATCATGCAATGTTATATGTATATCTATCTAGTATACAGAGCAAAAAACTTTATTGCCCCATGTTCAGGCCAATAAAAAGAATTGTCGCCCAGCGGCCATAACTGGGTCTGGTTTTGATGATTCCTTCTCTTTTCCTATCCTGCCCACACCTGCGTCCGCGCCAAAACCTCCGCGCCGCCGCCTGGTTATAGCCATATGGATTCTACCACCACCGCTCCCCCCCTGGACTATTTGCTGAGCGAACAACAGGCCCTGGCCCCCGCCCTGGCACGGACCTCCGCCCGGGATCGCAAGGCCAAGATCGACCGGATCACCACTTACCTGGATCGGGAAGCCAATCTCGATCGTTTGCTCGAAGCCCTACGGCAGGATTTGCGGAAGCACGAGGTCGAAACCCTCACCTCGGAAGTGGGCATCGTATACACCCACGCGGCCTACATCAAGCGCCACCTCGGGCGGTGGATGGAGCCCCGCAAGGTCTCCACCCCCCTGACCCTGATCGGCACCCGCAGCTACATTTACCCCGAGCCAAAGGGCTGTATACTGGTGATCGCCCCCTGGAACTATCCCTTCAACCTGGCCGTTCTTCCCGTTCTCTACGCCATCGCCGCGGGCTGTACCGTCGTGCTGAAGCCCTCGGAGTACAGTCCGGCCACGACCGCCTACATGAAAGAGATGTTCGGCGAGCTCTTCCCGGCCAATGAGATCACCGTGGTGGAGGGGGAGGGGGATACGGCCGCCGCCCTGACGCGGATGCCCTTCAACCACATCTTCTTCACCGGCAGCCCCGCCATCGGCAAGAAGGTGATGGCCGCCGCCGCCGAAAACCTGGCCAGCGTGACGCTGGAACTCGGGGGGAAGAGTCCCTGCCTGGTACAGGACGACGTGAACATCGGCAAATCCGCCCGCAGCCTGGCATGGGGGAAATTCTTCAACGCCGGACAGACCTGTATCGCACCCGATTACCTGCTGGTGAACGACAACATTGGGGAGCGCTACGTAGCAGAACTGGGTGAGGCGATCACGCAAGCCTACGGGAAAGACCCACAGACATCAGACGATCTGGCCCGCATCGTGAACGATAAGCAATTCGACCACCTGGTCGGCCTGCTCGAGGATGCCCTGGAGAAAGGAGCCACCGTAGCCCACGGGGGGCAGCACGAGCGGGAGAGCCGCTACTTCGCCCCGACGGTTCTGACCGGCGTCACCCGGGAAATGAAGGTGATGCAGGAGGAGATCTTCGGCCCCATTCTGCCGGTCCTTGACTTCAACAACCTGAACGAGGCGCTCAGCGTCATCGACCGCCTGCCCAAGCCACTGGCCTTCTACATTCAGACCCACGACCGGAGGACGATCAAGCGACTGCTGGCCGATACCAGCGCCGGCGGAACGCTGATCAATGAGTTCCTCATCGGGCCGGCTAACCCCGCCCTGCCCTTCGGCGGGGTGAATAACAGCGGGATCGGAAAAAGCTACGGTCACCACGGTTTCCTGGAGTTCACCAATGAGCGGGGGGTGATGGAGCGTAAATTCCTGGACCTTTCCATGGCTTACCCGCCCTACACCGACAAAGTGAAGAAATTAGCGCGGCGCATTTTCCGCTGGAGTTAGCGCCGGTACGGGTCGTACCTTTGCCCCATGGATTTCATCTTCACCCTCGTTGCGATCTACCTGGCCTACCGGGGTTATCAGTGGTATACCAATCTGCAGGGGCGTGTCGGGTCCGGCCACGATCGTCGTCCACCCCTCGATCCCCGACCGGAGGAACCCGAGGATAATGACGATTTCATCGATTACGAAGAAGTAAAGTAAGCATGGCCGACCCCGCTCCCCGTTTTCCTGGCCGCCCCGGCGACTGGGTGCTGTATAAGGACAACCAACTCATCGCCTTCAATAAGCCCGGCGGGATGGCCACCGTGCCCGATAAGCAGAAGAGCCCGAACCTGCTCCAGGTAGGAGCGGCCTACGCGCGCCAGGACCTGTATCCCATCCACCGGCTGGACCGGCCCGTGTCGGGGGTGGTGGTATTCGCCAAGAAGACAAGCGCCCAGGCTAAGATATCCGAGCAATTCAAACAACGGTCGGTCCGGAAAACCTACCTCGCCATCGTGGGTGAGCGGCCGGCCGAGGATGCGGCGACGCTGGAGCATTTCATCCGGGAAGGAAAGGGAAATACGTCGGCCGTGGTCGACCGTTCGGACGCGGCGGCTAAGCGGGCCGAACTGCGCTACCGCTATCTGGGGAGCAGCGATCGCTACCATCTTTTGGAAGTCGAACTCGTGACCGGGCGGAAGCACCAGATCCGGGCGCAACTCGGGGCGATCGGCTGTCCGCTCAGGGGGGATACGAAGTATGGCTTCAAGCGAAGTAACGAGGGGGGTACGATAGACCTGCACGCCTATACCCTGGCCTTCGATCATCCGGTGAGCGGGGGGCGGGTCGAGCTGCGGGCACCGGTGCCGGAGGGGGCGGTGTGGGGGGGATTTGCTCACTTGTCCGCGGTGCATCCGGAGGATGCACGTTAGGGCGCATCCGGAGGATGCTTATGGTAGACCGTATTTTTCATTATTTCCCCGAGCTGTCCGAGCGGCAGCGGGAGCAGTTTCGGGCGCTGGATAGCCTGTACCGCGACTGGAACGCGAAGATCAACGTCATTAGCCGGAAGGATATCGACAACCTCTACGTACACCACGTCCTGCATTCTCTGGCTATCGCTAAGGTGATTTCGTTTCGGGCGGGGACGCAGGTGCTGGATCTCGGGACGGGGGGAGGCTTTCCGGGCGTTCCCCTGGCGATCCTGTTTCCGCGCACGGAATTTCGGTTGATCGATGGGACGGCAAAGAAAATCCGGGTTTGCCAGGAGGTCATTCAGGAACTGGGGCTGACGAATGCCAACGCGAAACAGAAGCGGGCCGAGGAGATCAAGACGCCGAGCTACGATTTCGTCGTCACCCGCGCGGTAGCCAGGATCGATCAACTCGCCCAGTGGAGTATGCGGCTCATCACCCCTAAACAACGCAATCCGCTACCGAACGGCATCCTGGCCCTGAAGGGTAAAGGGTTAAAGGAGGAATTAGCCAGTCTGCCCAAACGGGCCTACGTAGAGGAATACCCCATCGACCGCTGGTTCAGCGAGCCTTTTTTCGCGGAGAAGGAGGTGATGTACCTGCAGTACTAATTTCCGTCCCCGGCTGCCGCGGACAGCTTTACTAATTTATAACAGCAGTAGGCTCCGGCTACAAAACAGGCTCCCGCCGTCACCTTACATACCTCCTCAAGATCGCTGAGTACAATCTGCAGAAGGGCCGATGAAAACGTCCACTGATTATTACTGGTAACGTCGAGGACCACCATCAGGCCAGCGAAAACGAAGCCGCCGATAAAATAGGGGAGTGCCGGCCGGAATTTGGTTAGGTAGTGGCGGTAGTAACCCATCACCACCAGCGCTCCCAGTAAGTAGGCGGCGACCAGGGCATCGTCGATGGAATCGGTGAGCGGGGTTTCGCGGAGGTCCAGCGCGGTATGGATCCACCGGTCCGCGTTCTCGTGGATCAGGAAGAGTTCGTCACAGACCAGGAAGAGGGTACCCATTGCCGCCAGCAGCCAGAAGGTAGCCCGGCCCCGGCTTACGCGTGCCGCCCGGTAGGTCATGAAGCAGAGCACGGAAACAGCTAGCAGCAAGGCGGCGGAAAGCAGCGTGATCACCGTTTCTTCCCCAAAGTGGCTTCGTCCCGTAGGGGGGCGCAACCAGGCACCGATCAGGGTTCCGATCAGCACGAGGGCATTGAGTACCAGGAGGTAGCACAGTGCCCGGTTAGCCGAGCGGCGCGCGGATCGGACTGCATCGCTACTCGTCATGTTTGGGTAGGTCCTGGCACGGGCCGGCTTACATATAGCCCAGCGCCATCACCAGAAAGGTCAGCATGAAGGGCATCGCTACCCAGAACCACTGGTTCATGAAGATCAGCATCAGAATGAAAATGATGAAGAAAATCAAGAAGTAAAGCCAGTACTTTCCCGTGCTGGTCTGAGTCTGTTCGGTAGCGGTAGTGGCGCGGTCAGTGGTCATTCGATTCGATTTGGGGGTACAAAGATAGGGGATTTTGCAGGCCGATGCTAGTATCCCACTTCCATCGCCGCCACCGTATCCAGGAACCAGTGCAGCTTTCCCGAA
>CAZKPE010000144.1:0-10331 GCA_964554545.1 uncultured Lewinella sp. | reverse complement strand
ATGCCCTCCCGTATCCTCATCATCGGTGCCGGCCGCTCCTCCACCGCCCTGATCAACTACGCCCTCGACAAGAGCGAGGAGCTTGGCTGGACCGTCACCGTAGCCGACGCCGACCCCGCCGCCGCCGCCGCTAAAGTCAATAACCACCCACGTGGAACCACCGCCTGGCTCGACGTGACCAAAACCAACGACCGCCGCGAGCTCATCGGCCGCTCGGATATGGTCGTCTCCCTCTTGCCTGCCCACCTTCATATTGAGGTTGCTCAGGACTGCATCCGCCTTAAGAAACACCTCGTCACCGCCAGTTACGTCAGCCAGGAGCTCTACCGGCTCGGCGACGAGGCCCGCAACCGCGAGCTGATGTTCATGGGCGAGATGGGACTGGACCCCGGCATCGACCATATGTCGGCCATGCAGCGCATCAATACGATCCGGGAGGAAGGAGGCACGATCACCGCTTTCCGCTCCTTCACTGGCGGACTGATCGCCCCGGAAAGCAACGACAATCCCTGGGGCTACAAATTCACCTGGAACCCGCGCAACGTCGTGCTCGCCGGACAGGGAACCGCCCAGTATCTGGACCAGGGCAAGCTGAAGTTCCTGCCCTACAACCGGCTGTTCAACAATACCTGGGACGTAACTATCGAGGGGATCGGCGACTTCGAGGCCTACGCCAACCGCGATAGTCTGCTCTACCGCGAGCAGTACAGTCTCAACGACATCCCGACCATTCTGCGCGGGACCCTCCGTTATCCCGGTTTCTGTGCCGCCTGGCACGCGCTGGTCCGTATCGGGATGACCGACGGCGACTTCCCCATCCTCGACAGCAGCAAGATTACCTACCACGAACTGATGGAGGCCCTGGCCCCCCGCGGCTCCGGCTCCGTCAAGGACCGCATCGCCACCATGCTGAAGGTAGATACGAAGGGGGAAGTAATGAAACGACTGGTCTGGCTGGGGCTTTTCCGCAAAAAACGCATCAAACTCAAGGGGGCCACCCCCGCCCTGATCCTGGAGAACCTACTGCTTGACAAGTGGAAACTCAAGCCCGACGACAAGGACCTGATCGTCATGCAGCACCAGATCGACTACGAACGGGATGGCCAGCCCTACCGGGACATTTCGAACCTCGTCATGCACGGCAACGACGCCGAGGATACCGCCATGTCGCGGCTGGTCGGTCTGCCCCTCGGCATCTTCGTGCGGCTGATGAGCGAAGGCAAGATACAGGCTACCGGCGTGCACATCCCCACTATGCGCGAGGTCTACGAGCCGGTGCTGGAGGAAATGAAACAGTACGGGCTCAGCTTCAGTCACCAGACAGTTGCGGGCTAGCGGGCTGATCCGCGCCGGGCAGTTCAACCAGGCCGTTCGCCAGGGGGCCTACATCCTCATTGCCCTGGCCCTGCCCCGACTGGGGGTGGCGCGGGAGCTGATCGGGCAGTGGGAGGCGCTGCTCTTCATCGGCTACCTGCTAGGCTTCGGCTGGACGAGCGGTCTGCTGCAGGGTTTTCTTATCCGCTTCGGTCGGCTTTCCGGGGGGGCATCGCGCCGGTTCGCCGCCGGGGCCATCGGGGCGACCTTCGTGATCGCGGCGGGGCTGCTGCTGCTCTTGGCCGTCGGGCATCCCTGGTTTTTCGGAGCGCTGCGGTTGCAATCAGCACCGCTGGGCTGGCCCTTCTTCTTTCTGTTGCTGCTGGCGCGCTGGCCGTCGTACTGCTTCGAGCAGGCGCTGTTGCTGCTTGGTCAGGTGCGGGGGTTGCTGGTCTATACCTGCCTGAATGCGGCGGGGCTACTACTCTCCCTTCTGCTGCCGCTGTACCTGGGCTATGAATTCCTGACGAGCATGCAATGTTTGGGCGCGTACGCAGGTGCAAAGTCGATCGGAATCGGAATGTGGACCTGCCGGACGTACCTAAAATCTACCGATCCTACTTCTGACCTCCCATCGTCACTCCGACCCTGGCTGAAAACGTCCCTTCCCCTCATCGCCTACGCGACGGTGGGTGCGCTGGTTACGGCCGTCGACCCCTGGGTAGTGAACTACTGGTACGACGGCGACCCGGCTACCTTTGCCATCTTCCGTTATGGGGTGCGGGAGTTACCCTTTCTGGCGGCCCTGATCAGTGGGATGACGGTCGTGGCCATTCCCCACATCGCCGGGCGGGCGGAGGGGGGGCTGCCCCTGCTGCGGGAGCAGTCGCGCAAGCTCTACCACCTGGTCTTCGCCCTGGCCCTGCTCCTGATGCTGACCGCCGACTGGTGGTGGACGGTCGTGTTCACGGAAACCTTCGCGCCCAGTCTGCCGATTTTTCGGACCTATCTGCTCGTGGTGGGGTGCAGACTGGTATTCGCCATGACCGTACTGACGGCTCTCGACATCACGAAGCGGCTTGCACTGTGGGGACTGCTGGAATTGGCCTTCAACCTGGTACTGTCGCTCCTGCTGGTGCCCCGCTATGGCCTGCAGGGGGTGATTTGGGGGACGGTCATTGCCAGCTATTTCCATGAGCTTTGTCTGGTGCTTTATCTGCGTTACCGGACGGGGACCGACTGGGAGGCCTACGCTGATCTGCGGTGGTACTTCGGGTACTTGGGGGTGCTGGTTTTGGCGTATTGGGGAGTTTCCCAAACCTGAAGGTTTGGGAGAGGGGGGGACCCGGCCTTCCAGGCCGGGAGGGGAGGGGCTTAGCTGGGAATTTCAGTTCGCAGAATTCGTGAAAATTTCGACGATCAGCCGGCTCGGCCTCCGGACCACCCGGTTTGCCAGTCCGTCCACCCACCGCCAGAGGGGGAAGGGGAGGGAACGCAGCAGGGGGTAGGTACGCAGCAGGGTGAGGGCCTTATTCGAGAAAGTGTGGGTGCGGTAGCGGATGCCGGGAAAGGGGGCCAATAACTCTGCAATGGCCCTCTCATTGAAGCTATGCAGGTGGGCGTGCAGCGGTGTGGCCCGGTTGCAGTGAATGCAGAGGGAGTACTGGATCTTCTCGGCGTAGGGGGTGGAGATGATGATGCGCCCCCCCGGCTTCGTGACGCGGATGAGCTCCACGAGGTAGGTGGGAAGGTCGGCGACATGCTCCATGACCTCGGAGGAGATGATGGCATCCATACTGTGATCTCGGAAGGGGAGATCGAGCACGTCGCCCACCACGGCCAGGTGGTTATTTCCGGAATGACGGCGGGCGACTTCTTCCACGTTCGGTCGGGCCAGGTCGAATGAGATGACGCACTTTCCACGGGGGAAGAGGGCGTCGGCCACCCAGCCCCGGCCGCAGCCCACGTCGAGTACGGTACGGGCGGTCTCGGGGAGGCGGGAAAGGATTTCCTCGTGCAATCGCCGCTCCTCGTGTACCGTGGCCGGATCGGTGGAGGGGGCAAAATAATCGAAGGCCAGGGCGTCGAGCTGGTAGTGCTCCACGTAGTTTGGGATAGCGGAGCCGGCAGCCGGGGCGGGCAGGAAGTCGTATACGCCGACCTCGGTACGAGCGGCGGCTACTTCGTTTTCCGATTTGGTGAAAATGTCTTTTGGATAGGACATGGGGAGCTAAGGTACGCTCGCTCGTTTGGGACCCAGTCAAGGCAGTCGGGAGGTTGCACTGCCCTTTAGGCAAGGTTTTTTCGGACCAGGGCCGTCAGGGATGGCAAAAACTCCCCCTGCGCATCCTGAAAGAGTAGTCGGCTGTTCCCCTCTTCAACGCGGTGCCGAAGGCTACGGACGAACGCATCCCGATCCTCCAGGTAGGTAATCGGGATAGTTACGATATCATCATGCATCGCAAGTTTTAACTCCAGCGCATCCCGCCCGAGTTGCCCCTCCGTCTGCCGCACCGTGGCCCGGTTGATATCCACGTAAGCGAGCTTCCGGTCCCTGCCGATGCGGCGGTGTAGAATCAGTTCGTGCATTCCCAGTTCCATCCACGTGGTCAACTCCCAGTAGTGGACATAAGGGGGTAGAACCAGAATGAACACCAAGGCAGACTGTAGGGCATCCAGTAACCCTTCGTAGCTGAAATCAATAAGTATCCGAATCGTAAAGGGGATGAGCGCGGACAAGGCGGCCGTACGCCAGATCGGCCCGTAAGTGTAGGTGTACCTCTTCATGCTTTCACCAGGCGGGTTATCGATAATTCACAAGTTACACATTGCACCTGCGCGCCGCCGCCCCCCGCCCCCTTATCCCGTCCCACTCCCTATTTTAGCCCGATGACCGCCCCCGAAAAACTCGCCGCCCTCCGCCAACACATGCTTGAGTACCAACTCGATGCCTACGTCATACCCAGCACCGACCCCCACCAGAGCGAATACCCCGCCCCCCGCTGGGCCGCCCGCGAATGGCTGAGCGACTTCACCGGCTCGGCGGGCACCCTGGTGGTGACCTTGCACGACGCCCTGCTGTGGACCGACAGCCGCTACTTCCTGCAGGCCGAGACCGAACTGGACGGCAGCGGCATCCGGCTGATGAAGCTCAAAACGCCCCACACCCCCGAGTACGCCGATTGGCTGGCCGACCACCTGCTGAACGGGCAGACCGTAGGGGTGGACGGACGCGTCTTCAGCGCCCGCGCCGCCCGACGCCTGAAGAAGCAATTAGCGAAGGAGAAGATCGATCTGGATACCCGCAGCGACCTCGTGCAGGCGATCTGGCCCGACCGGCCCGGCCTGCCGAACCGGCCGATCAGTCGGCACCTCACCGAATTCAGCGGGGAAAAGTGGGAGGATCGCCTCAGCCAGTTAACTGACTGGATGACGGAGCAGCGGCTGGACTACTTCCTGGTCTCGGCCCTCGACGAGCTCGCCTGGCTACTCAACCTGCGGGGTACGGACATCGACTTCAACCCCCTCATGGTCGGCTACCTGGTGGCCGGTCGCCGGGGGGATCACGCGCTCTTCGCCGAGCAACGGGAAGCCCTCGGCGTTTATGATGAGCTCATACCCGCGCCCCGCCGCCATCCCTATTCAGCTATTCATAGCTACCTGCGGGAATTAAATGCCGGGAATGCCGACATCGGCTTCGACCCGTCCACCACCTCCGTATATCTCGCTACGGCGGCCGGCGGAGTAGAGGACTGCGGCGTAGACAGTCCCATTCCCCTCTGGAAGGCCACTAAGAACGATACCGCCCTGGAGCACCTGCGGGAAGTGATGCGGCACGACGGCGTAGCCCTGCTCCGACTGCGCCGCTGGCTGGATACCCAACTGGACAAGGGCGTACGGGAAGACGAAATCGCGACGAAGCTCGCCGAATTTCGCTCCGCCTACCCCCACTACGTCAGCGAAAGTTTCCCGGCCATCGTGGGCTACCGCGGAAACGGGGCTATCGTCCACTACCGCGCAAAAGAAGAGACGGCGGCGACCGTGCGCGGGGAGGGCATCCTACTCCTCGACAGCGGCGGACAATACCGTAACGGCACCACCGACATCACCCGCACCTTCGCCCTGGGGGAGCCGACGGCCGAGCAACGGCGGCACTTCACGCTCGTCCTGCAGGGACATATCGATCTGGCCATGGCTCGATTTCCACGGGGCACCTCGGGGGTCCAGCTCGACGTCCTGGCCCGCAGACCCCTCTGGCAGGAGGAGCTCAATTACGGCCACGGCACCGGCCACGGCGTCGGCTTCTTCCTCAACGTTCACGAGGGGCCGGCGGGTATCAGTCCGAATCCGAAATCACCTAGCGCCCAGCACGCCCTGCTCCCGGGTATGGTGCTGAGCAACGAGCCGGGCTACTACCGCGAGGGGGCGTACGGCATCCGAACTGAAAATCTAGTCGTCGTACGCGAGAGCGAGACGGAGGGCTGGTGCCACTTCGAGACGGTTACGCTTTTTCCCATCGACCGCAGGCTCATCGAGGTGGAGATGCTGGCGCGGCCGCAGGTGCAGTGGTTAAACGAATACCATGAGCGGGTAAGGGAGAAATTAGTCGATCTACTAGAACCGGAGGAGGTCGACTGGCTGGAGGAAGTTTGTGAGAGTTTAGAAGTAGGAAGTAGGAAGTAGGAAGTAGGAAGTAGGAAGTAGGAAGTAGGAAGTAGGAGGTAGGAAGTATGCCCAGGCTGGAACTTCCTACTACATACTATATACTTCCTACTACATACTACATACTACCCAAACCATACTAAAAACTCTAAAGCCCAAAGAACGTTCCTCCCACCGTGGGCGAGCTCAAATTCCTCAATCGATTCTTCTGGCGGTACCGCTGGCGTCTCCTGCTCGGGATCGTCTTCATTTGTATTTCCAACTACTTTCAGGTACTGCAGCCGAAGGTGATTCGGGAGGCCCTGGATCTGGTGATCGACTACGTGAATACCTACCGGGTTTACGATGGCTTCGGGGTGCAGAGCGAATTCTTTGGCATTCTCAGTCATACGCTGATGCTCTTTGCGGGGCTGGTGCTGCTGCTGGCGCTGGTAATGGGGTTCTTTCTTTACCTGACACGGCAGACCATCATCGTCATGTCGCGGCTCATCGAGTACGACTTGCGGGAGGTCATCTTCGATCACTATCAGGAGTTGAGCCTGGAGTTCTACAAGCGCAACAACACCGGCGATTTGATGTCGCGGATCACCGAGGACGTCAATAAGGTGAGGATGTACCTGGGGCCGGCGGTGATGTACCTGGCCAACCTGATCTCGACCATCATCTTCGTGGTGGCGAGTATGCTGGCGGTGAGCCCGAAATTGACGCTCTACACGCTGATCCCTCTGCCGGTGCTGGCGGTGAGTATCTACTACGTCAGTAACATTATCCACACCCGCTCGACGCTGATCCAGCAGCAGCTGTCTAAACTGACCAGCATCGCCCAGGAGGTCTTTTCCGGCATTCGGGTCGTGAAGAGCTACGTGCGGGAGCGGCAGCAAATTCGCTTTTTCGCCACCCAGAGCAACACCTATAAAGACATGAGCGTCGACCTGGCGAAGGTGGATGCCTGGTTCTTTCCGTTGATGATCTTCATGGTGGGGGCGGCGACGATCATTACGGTCTACGTCGGCGGATTACAGGTCGTGGCCGGCGAAATCTCGGCCGGTAACATCGCCGAATTCGTCATCTACGTCAATATGCTGACCTGGCCGGTGACCGCCATCGGCTGGATCGCCAGTATCGTGCAGCAGGCGGCGGCCAGCCAGAAACGGATCAATGAGTTCCTGAGTACCGAAACGGCCATCACCGACCCTGACCCCGACTACCGGGGGGAGCTTACCGGGGCCATCACCTTCGACCGGGTGGGCTTCGTCTACCCCGACACCGGTATCCGGGCCCTCGACAACCTCAGCTTCGAACTCAAACCCGGCGAGAAGCTCGCCATCATCGGCCGCACCGGCTCCGGCAAGACCACCGTGGCCGACCTGCTGCTGCGGATGTACGATGTTACCGAGGGCCGTATTCTGGTAGATGGCAAGGACGTGCGCGAACACGGACTGGCTAACCTGCGCCGCAAGATCGGCTACGTGCCCCAGGATGTCTTCCTCTTCAGCGATACCATCCGCGCCAACATCGCCTTCGGGGCCGACCACGAGCCCGACGATGCCGAGATCGAAGCCTTCGCCCGCCATGCCGCCGTGTACAAGGACATCGCCGACCTCACCCTCGGTTTCGATACCCTGGTGGGTGAGCGGGGCGTCACCCTCTCCGGTGGACAAAAGCAGCGCGTCTCCATCGCCCGCGCCCTCATCAAGCGACCCGACATCGTCATCCTCGACGACTGCCTCAGCGCCGTCGACACCAACACCGAGCAGCAGATCCTCGGCTACTTCAACGAGGCCCTGCAGGACAAGACCGCCATCATCATCACCCACCGGATTTACGGTCACCTCACCTTCGATAAGATCATCGTACTGGAGGAGGGGCGCGTGGCGGAGGTCGGCACCCACGAGGAGTTACTGGCGAACGGGGGATACTATAGCGAGATCGTGGAGCGGCAGTTGGCGGAGGAGGAAAGCTGAAGTCGAGGGGCTCTGCCCTGAGCCTCATCTTCGCAGAGAGCATTTTGGGCGGTATCCCTGCCTAAATTGAGCAGAGATACAGTCTCTTGTCGTTTGAAACAGATCCTAAGACTCTAGTCGAGGCGTTGTTCGCCGAGTTCCCCCTACTCCTGTCTTAATCCCTCTTCATCTGGAATAGGCCCTGGGACTGTCGGGCCTTGGGTTTGTCCTCCGTCCCGGCCGGAGTCTTAATCCCTCTTCATCTGGAATAGGCCCTGGGACGACCAGCCTGCCATCCAGGGCAAGATGCTGTTCACCGGTCTTAATCCCTCTTCATCTGGAATAGGCCCTGGGACCATGGTAATTGACGGGGTGTTCTCCGAGGGCTGGTCTTAATCCCTCTTCATCTGGAATAGGCCCTGGGACACGATCTTAACGCCCGTCCGCAATGGAATACATAGTCTTAATCCCTCTTCATCTGGAATAGGCCCTGGGACGGGCCTTGGGCCTTTCTTCCGTCCCGGTCGGAACGGGTCTTAATCCCTCTTCATCTGGAATAGGCCCTGGGACTTGGGCCTGATTGCAGCCAATATGCTCCTTATCTGGGCGGGTCTTAATCCCTCTTCAGCTGGAATAGGCCCCGGGACAGTAACTAAGTTGGGGTTTCTGGGGGCGGTCTAAGCGAGTCTTAATCCCTCTTCAGCTGGAATAGGCCCCGGGACAAACGGTAATCGTGCATGGCAACGTAATCAAGGTAGGTCTTAATCCCTCTTCAGCTGGAATAGGCCCCGGGACGGGGTGTTTTATGTCGTTAGCGGCCTGCTGCGGGCCGGTCTTAATCCCTCTTCAGCTGGAATAGGCCCCGGGACACAATCTGGACCCGGCAACACTGGATAAACTCACCTTCCAGGTCTTAATCCCTCTTCATCTGGAATAGGCCCTGGGACCAATCGCGAAGGATAACGCCAAAACCGCAAAAAAGTCTTAATCCCTCTTCATCTGGAATAGGCCCTGGGACCCGTATGGGGCGGGGCGACAATTTTACTTATGAGGGGTCTTAATCCCTCTTCATCTGGAATAGGCCCTGGGACGACCTGCCAAGTAACTCTACTGGTGGGATAAAACCCCTAGTCTTAATCCCTCTTCATCTGGAATAGGCCCTGGGACTCGTCCTCGCTCGATTTAGGCGAAACACCCTTCGGGGGTCTTAATCCCTCTTCATCTGGAATAGGCCCTGGGACCGTTTGAGCGGTATGTTGAAAAAGCTTTAGTGGTCTTAATCCCTCTTCATCTGGAATAGGCCCTGGGACGCGAAGGGATCGAACTTGACGTAATTGCGTTGTGCAGTCTTAATCCCTCTTCATCTGGAATAGGCCCTGGGACCTAGTCGCAAAATTGCGTGACCGCTTCCCGGAATTTGGTCTTAATCCCTCTTCATCTGGAATAGGCCCTGGGACACCGGCTGAATCCTGCGCAGGTTGAGGAGTTGCGCGTCTTAATCCCTCTTCATCTGGAATAGGCCCTGGGACAAGATACCGTTTCAGCCGGGTTGGTGTTGGATTATACTGTCTTAATCCCTCTTCATCTGGAATAGGCCCTGGGACAGGGCTGGTTTCGCGCCACTAGCGGGGAACTCATCTAGTCTTAATCCCTCTTCATCTGGAATAGGCCCTGGGACCAACTTCACGTATGAAGGGCGGGCGGCGCTTTTCGAGTCTTAATCCCTCTTCATCTGGAATAGGCCCTGGGACCTTGCTTTAACGTTCTTATACATATTGTCTGTACCGAGTCTTAATCCCTCTTCATCTGGAATAGGCCCTGGGACGTCTGACTGCTGTACCGGCCGGAACGGAAAAACAGGTTGTCTTAATCCCTCTTCATCTGGAATAGGCCCTGGGACCCGTTACGGCCAGTCCTAACAGTGTTAACAGCCGGTTGTCTTAATCCCTCTTCATCTGGAATAGGCCCTGGGACGGGGAAAAGACTGTGCCCAACGCAGCCTCACGGAGTACGGTCTTAATCCCTCTTCATCTGGAATAGGCCCTGGGACCGTTAAGGCTAGTACCGGTAAGGCTTTCGCCGAAGTCTTAATCCCTCTTCATCTGGAATAGGCCCTGGGACACTGTTTCGGCCGGGTTGGTGTTGGATTATACCGACACGTCTTAATCCCTCTTCATCTGGAATAGGCCCTGGGACGGGCAGTGTTATGACACTGCATCGGTTGCGGTAACCGTCTTAATCCCTCTTCATCTGGAATAGGCCCTGGGACTGTAAAATTACATCCTTTACCCCCGCCGAGAATCTGAACCAGGTCTTAATCCCTCTTCATCTGGAATAGGCCCTGGGACTATGCCCTTTAGTGTAGCCTTCCCCTAGGCCGCTACCACGGAATAGTAGAATTGCCGATGTTCG
>CAZKPE010000143.1:0-10345 GCA_964554545.1 uncultured Lewinella sp. | reverse complement strand
ATCTCCCGCAGCCGTTCATCCAGATACTCGCCGGCGGTGATGGGGTCGTAAGCCCGGGGCCGATCGACAGTAACGGTACTCGGTAGCACGTCTAGCCGCATTTCCGGGCGGGGGTGGAGGAAGAAGGGGATGGACAGCCGGGGCTTATGCCATTCTTCCCGGGGCGGATTGACGACGCGGTGGGTGGTCGACTTCAGGTAGTTGTTGGTAAGTCTTTGAAGCATGTCACCGACGTTGATGACAATTTCGTCGTTCTCCGGTACGATCTCCTGCCACTCGCCGGCCGTGTTCTGTAGCTGCAGCCCGCCGGCGCTGGCCCCGACCAGCAGGGTGATCAGGTTGATGTCTTCGTGCTGCTCGGCGCGGATGGCGCTCTTCGGCTCCTGGGTGATCGGGGGGTAGTGGATGGCCCGCAGGATGCTCATGCCGTCGTTGGTGTACTGGTCGAAGTAGCCTTCCTCCAGTCCGAGGTAAAGCACGATGGCCCGTAATAGATCGGATCCGGCAGCCTCGAAGGCGCGGTAGAGCTGGCGACCGAGGGTCATGAATTCCGGAACTTCGTCTACGTCAGGATTTTTCTGGTAGCCGGGGGCGGAGGTATCGGCAAACTCCTGTCCGATCTGGAAGAACTCCTTCAGGTCGGCCACCTGCGATTGTTTGGCGTGCTCCTTCCCGAAGCTGGTATAGCCCCGCTGGCCGGCCGCGCCCGCTACCTCGTACTTCCGCTTCGTTTCCACCGGCAGGGCGAAGAACTGCTTGGCGGCGGCGTAGAAATCGTCGATCAGGTCCTTCGGGATACCGTGGCCAGTGACGCCGACGAAACCAATTTCGTGGAAGGCGTGGCCGAGGTCGTTTACGAATTGTCGGCGCTGGACATCGTCGCCTTTGGTGTAGGTAGAAAGATCGACTAGGGGGATGGTACGGGTCATGCGAGGATAAGTAAACGCGACTTGCAGTCGCGATAGCAAAATGCGACTTGCAGTCGCGAAGGGAAGCCGCGACTACAAGTCGCTTCGTGCTTTCGCTGTTGCAAACAGCGTTCTACTACCGCGGTTTGTAGCGTGCCCCCTGTAAAATGTCCTGCCCGTCCTCCATCCGCATCAATTCCGCAATGGAAACGTCGGGGTTGACGGACAGATAGCTGGCCACGATCTGCCGACCGAGGTAGTTGACCGCCCCGCCGGGGGATTCCGGGGGCATACCGGGGGAGTAGGGGGCAGGCCGGGTATACTTCCGGATCTTGTCGACCTCGGTGGCGTAGAGTTCCCGTTCCTGCTGAAGATAGGTGTAGATGGCCGTTTCATTTTCTTCCAGCCAGTCCATCTCCTCGGGGGTGACTTCGTAGACGAGGTGGCGCTCGGTCTCCGGCTGGAGGAGCTCGAGCAGGTAAAGTTTCTTGCCTTCGTAAATGAGGTAATCGATCAGCCGGCCGCTACGGGGCGGCGGGAAGCGGTCTTCGATCAGAACGCGGAGCAGCTTACCGGTGAAGTGATCGGGCGTATAGGTATGGATGAGGTAGTCGGAAAAGATCGGCTCGTTGGGGTCGACCTGCCCGTAGGGGAAGTCGCGGCCGAGAAAGAAATCCAGCCCGGCGGCCAACTGTCCGTCGCCGTAAATGAAGGCCGCCAGATCAAAGTGGCTGGCGAAGGTGACCAGGGTGTCGGGGATCGGGGCTTCGGGGAGGTAATGGCGGTAGTATTTCAGTCCCTGCTCCAGATTTTCCGCTAACCCTTGCACCTGGCTTACACCGGGGGCCCCTCCCCCCGCTGACGCGGTCTCAAACTCGGCGTCCACCAGGGAATCGACATACTGGGTGAGCGGGTAGCCCAAATAGGCCTTCAGCACCTCCCGCCCCTCCTCCGGGCTGAAATCGCCCCGCCGCACGGGCACCAGGTGGGTGAGGAAGACGTCGGTAAAGTTGCCGTAGGTGCGATCAAGGCGATCGATCTCGGCAGCCAGGTCGGTGGTATCGATGGCCAACAGCGCTTTCTCAAAGCGGAGCACGGTGAGGTCCATCCGGATATCGCTCACGTCCGGTGGTGGTGGTCCTTCCCCATTGCAGGCAAAAAGGAGCAGTAACGGCAGAATGGCGGAATGTCGGGTGGTAGGGTAGAACAACTTTACTTTCATCGGGGGCTAAACACCGGGCACGGCGGCTCGTTTGGTAACGTCTTACGCCCCGACAATAGTACCGTATGAAAACCTATGCCCTGTTTCCCCTTCTGCTGCTTGCCTGCTCCTGGCTTACGGCCCAGGTGAGCCCGATCCAGTTCGGCGTCCAGCTCAGTCCGACCTTCAGCTACATGAATACCGACAATAACCTGATCGAGGGCGACGGCACCAACGTCGGACTGAAACTTGGGTTGATAGCGGAATACTATTTCCAGGAGAACTACAGCTTCCATACCGGTATCAACTTCCACTTCGGTACGGGCGGTGCGTTGCGCTACGACGATCAATTCACCAGCGTGGATATCTGGCGGGAGTCGCTGTCCGAGACCTTCACCGCTCCGCCCACTCCGGCGCAGTTGAGCGGCAGCACCTTCGATTATCGCTTGCAGTACCTGGAAATCCCCCTGGGGCTTACCCTCCGGACCCGCGAATTTGGTTACCTGCGTTACTGGGCCCGCCCTTCCATCACGCTCGGCATCCTGACCAGTTCGCGGGGGACGATCGATGGCGTGACCGGGATCGACTCGGACGAGACCTTCAAGATCAATAGCGAGATGAACCCCCTCAACCTATCCTGGGGTTTTGCCGCCGGGGTGGAGTACAGCGTGTCGACCAGCACTTCGCTGATCGGCGGTTTGGGCTTCCAGTCGGGTTTCCTGGATATCACGACGGACAACGACACCAGCCTACAGCGGCCCGCCCGCGTCGACCCCTTCGAGGACGACAGTCGGGGGCGGCTGAACTCCATCGTGATCTTCCTGGGGGTCATGTTTTAGCCGTGGCCGACAATTGTGGTTTTGGTCCCGCAGTATTGCGGGACAGGTGCAATCTATTCCGGGAAGCTGACGTTCGTTCGGAGTTATCCGAGAGACTCTTTTCCCGCCTAGCGGCCCTCCGCAAAGCGTTTGAATTTAATGACTATGCGTAATTGCCTACCCTTCCGCCTGCTCTGGTCGGCTCTAGTGATATTTGGCGGTGGATGGACGGTCGCTGCCCAGCAAACTTTGCCTCAACCCCTGCAGCGGAGCCCGGTTGTGGCTTCGCCCGGCTTTAGCCCGAAAGCACTCTGTACGAACAGCGCCGGCAACATTGTCGGGTTCACGGATATCAATGTGTCGAACGATGGACTCGGAGGCGCGGCCCCGGGGTCTTCCTTACCCTTCAGTGCGCGTCCGGATACCATATTCCTCTGTCGGGGAGATGAGTTCACCATCGACTTCAACGAGGGAAGTGAGGACCTGAGTGGCGATCCCGTTCCCGAAACGCAGGCCGGGATCGGGTGGGCGATCTATGAGTGTCTGCCTACGGTGACGGGTACTTCCGTAGCTGAAGTAAACGCCGACCCCTGTAATCCGGACGAGGGGCTACCCCCTTTCGCATCCGGCGATTTTCTTATTTCCACGCCGACCGATTACTTCGGGGGGGACTACAGCCTGCGGGTAGAGAACATCCTTCCCCCTTTCAATACGGAGTTCTATCCCGGCCCGGACGGAGAGCCCGGTCCGGTCGTCCTAACGCTAGCCCCGATCACGGCGGACTCTTTGGACCTTACTTTCCCCAATGCACCGGTCTTCCAGAGCGAATCAGTCGAAGACTCGCTCGGAAACGAGATCACTCCGGAGTGTATCAACGTGGCGACCGACCAGTACGTGACCGTGGGTTTCCTGAACCCGATCGAGGTGAGAGACCCCCAGCAGAATGACTGCAGTGGCTCCTTCATCATCCGTGGGGGGGTAGCCGAACTCCGCGGCACGACCGACTACATTATTACCCTGACGAATACGGCGACCAACCAGGAGGTCAACGTGGATGACCTCTCGATTTACCGGAGTGGAGACGTCGTCTCTTATACCGTACCCAGCCCCGGTGATTACCGCATCAACGTGCAGGATGAGATCAGTTGTGAATTTGACGGGCTGGTCGTCACCCACGATGCGTGCCCGGTCGTGGCGGACATCGAGATTACCGCAACGCCCACCGACGTGACCTGCCCCGGCGATACCGACGGCACGGTCACCGTTTTGGCTACCGGCGGTACTGCTCCCTATACCGTTCGGTTAGTCCGCACCACCCCGGCCTCACCGCCCTTTTCGCGGGAACTGACCGCCGGTGCGGACGGCGAAGCGGTCGTTTTTGAAGACCTGAGCAGCGGTGTGTACGCCGTAACCGTATTCGACGCCTTTGGCAACAGTGAAGCGCAACCGGGCATTGAGATCATCGAACCGAACGAATCAGTTGGAATTCAGGTCGTGCAGGGCTTCGAATGTTTTGACGATGTCGAGGGCGGTTCCCTGGAGGCGATCATTTTCGACGGCGCCAACCCGACGGATCCTAGCGATTACACCTTCGCGTGGAGCAACGGAGCCACCACCCGCATTATCGATAACCTGACCCCCGGTAACTACACCGTCACCGCTACGAACAGTACGACGGGCTGCGTCAGCACCGAATCCATCAATCTGCGCGCGCCCAGCCGCTTAATCGTGGAAAACAGCGACGGCACCAGCGACCCCGCCACCTGCAACGGCGTGCCGGACGGTTCGGTGGATATCCCTATTTCCGGGGGCACCCAGGATACGAACGGGGAATACACGGTCACCTATTCCGATGGATTTAGCGAGCAGGCCACCCGCGTACAGCGGAGCGACCTGGAGCCGGGTAACTATTCGGTAGTCATCACCGATATAAACGGTTGCGAGGCCCAGAGCCAATTCACCGTCCAGGCCCTGAAGACCCTCCTCATCAACGCCGACTCCACTAACGTCAGCTGTTTTGGGGAGGCGGACGGCACGATCACCGTCACCCCCGATTTCGATGGGGTAGCCCCGGATTACCCCCTGACGATTGAAGTCCTGAATGAAGACGGCACCAGCGCCCGCGCCCCCCAAGACTTCGACGAAGGCGGTGACCCGGTGGAGTTTGACGGTTTTGGCCCCGGACAGTACATCATCGTCCTTCAGGATCAGGATCCCGAAGGCTGCGAAACCCGCGACACCGTCACCATCACCGAGCCCGAACTGCTCGAGATCGCGGACGTGGTCACCACCGATGTCGGTTGCCCCGACATCACCGGTACCGCTACCGTAGAGGTGACCGGCGGTACGCTGCCCTATACCTACCGCTTCGTCAACGACAGCATCCCGAACCCGGCCGATACGACGATGACCTTCGACACGACGCTGGTCGATCCCGACCTGAACGTGCTCGAAGAACTGCAGCCCGATACCAACTACTACGTCATTGTCACCGACGCGAACGGCTGTGTGGCGGACACCTTCGATTTCGACATCTTCTCGCCGCCCCAGGCCATCATCGAGCCGATCGCAACGGCCTTTGTGTCCTGCCCCGGAGATACGGATGGACAATTGACCGTCGTGGCCCGCCCGCCGAGCGACACGCTGGAAATCGAAAGCTACACCTGGTACCGGCTGAACCCGGACAATACCCTCGGCGAGGAGGTTGCCAGCGGCCGTACGACTAGCGCGAACCTGACCGTCGGCTTCTACGTGGTCGAGATCCTGCTTTCTAATGAATGCACCTCCCAGGCACTGGGGGAAGTAGCCAGCCCCGGTTTGGTCCAGCTCGATTCTTTTCTGCTGATCGATCCAATTTGTCTGGGGGAATCGAACGGAAGCATCTTCATCTTCCCGAGCGGGGGCACGCCGGATGAGTTCGGGGAGTATAATATCACCTGGACTTCGCCGACCGGGAATGATATCCCGCCGCCCACCGACCCGACCAACCTGAACGGGCTCGCGGCCGGCACCTACAGTGTGACGATCACCGACGTCAACGGTTGCCAACCGGCCTTCGATACCTCCTTCGTACTGACCGACCCGGTGGGTATCGTCGGGGAGTTCACCATAGAAGACGTTAGCTGCCCCGATCCCTTCACGGATGACGGGTCGGCCACCTTCGCTGCCGAACTTTCCGATGGCAGTGGCGGGACCTTCGATTTCCGCTTCTTCGGGAACACCCGCGACACCTCGTTCACGAACGTCGCCACCGCTACCGCTACCGGACTGACCCGGGGCCCCATCACCGTGGAAGTGACCGACGGTACCTGTGCCCGAATATTCGAGGATACTATTGGTAGTCCACCGGACTTCGACTTCACGCTCGAGGTCGAGGACGCCAGTTGCGCCGGCGATATGGATGGGGTGGCGGAAGTGGTCGTTACCGGAGGCACGCCGGAATACAGCTACGAATTGGTCGGACGTGGGGAGGTCGATCCCCGGATCGATGAGCTCAGTGCCGGCTTCTACGAGCTGGTCGTGACGGACGACCGAGGTTGTTCGCCCGACACCATTCCTATCTTCATTCGTGAGCCGAACCCGCTGGTGCTGGCGATCGATCCGTTGTTGAGCACACCACTGGTGACCTGCTTTGGTGATTCCAACGGGGTCGTCGCGGTCGAGGTCATCAGCAGCGACAACAACGACCTGGGAGACGACCCCTTCACCTGGTCAGCGAACGTGGAGGATAACGACGATGCCGTCGCCCGCAACCTCGGGCCTGGTGCCTACACCGTTTCGGTAACCGACGTGGAGGGTTGTTCGGACACCGTCTCCTACACCATCGGAGAACCGACGCCGATCTCCTTCACGGTAGCCGATCCGGTGCCTCCCCTTTGTTTTGGCGAGACGACTAACCTGAGCATATCCAGCGCTACGGGTGGGCAGGCCGCCGGCTTCGATTCGTACACCTTCTCGCTGAATAACGACGGCTTTCTGATCCCGGTCGACCAACCGGGTACCACCTTCGCCGGTGAAGTCGTGGTTACGGTTTTCGATTCGGTGGGCTGCTTTGCGGAGGATACAGTCATCGTTACCCAACCCGAAGAGATTCTTATCGACATTCCGGACCGAATCATCATTGAGCTGGGAGACAGCCTGACCCAACTGAATCCGATCGTTACACCCGCTACGGGGAATTACCGCTACCGATACACCCCCCCCGATTTCCTGTCGAACGATAGTATACGCAACCCCACCATCTTCCCACTACAGAGTCGGAATTACACGTTGCTCGTTACGAATGAGAATGGCTGCGAGGCCATCACCGATTTCCTCGTCGACGTGGACGCCAACCGAAATGTCTACATTCCGAATGCCATCAGCCCGAACCAGGACGGCCGTAACGAGGAGTTGCGCATCTATGCCTGCCAGGGGGTAGTGCGTATCGACTTGGTCAATATCTACAATCGCTGGGGCGGGCTGGTCAGCACGATCGACGATCTGCCACCGAACTGTCTGGACGGGACCATCGTCTGGAACGGCTTTTCGGCGAACGGCAGCGAGGTGGAAGCCGGAGTGTACGTGTATACCATGCAAGTCACCTTCCTGGACGGAGTAACGCTCACCTACCGGGGCGATGTAGCCGTCGTGCGCTAATCCGCGTGCGCGAACTGGCGCGCCAGCCCGACCCAGTCAGCCTGCCGGATCAGTTCAGCCGGATATCCGATTTCGTTGGCGTAGCGATCGATGTCGTCTTCGGACCAATCCGCAATCTGACGGTAGCGCGAAATACCCGCCTCCGCCAGTTGGCGGGCGTTGAAGGGGCCGATGGCCTCGATGCGGGTCAGGTCATCCTCCGATGTCGTGGCTTCCTCCTCGGCGGATGGCCCGATCGTGACCCGGTGACCGGGATGTTCGAGGATGAGGCGCTCCTCCGGGGGTGGGGTGCCGGAAGGTCGCATAAGTTTTTCCATTCGGATTTCCAGGTCGGCCACGCGTCGTTCGAGAGCGGAGGGGATGCGCTCGCTGCTTCCGTCGGCTTGTCCGAGCAGATGTTCATTGCGGGTCTTCAGACCGATCACCTGGTCGTTCAGGTCCTCGATGGTGGTGGCGAAGCGGCTGTTGGTTGCCATCAGTTGTTCTTCGCGGGCGCGGAGGCGGTCCAGTTCCGCTTTTCTATCGCTGAGGGTCTGACGGGTGTTCTGAAGTTGTAGGAGGGACTCGTCCTTTGCGGTGGTGAGTTGTACGACTTCCCGGGCTAGGTTTTGTTGTTCTTCGTCGGCGGCCTTCAGCCGTTCGCGGAAATCGTCGCGCTCCCGTTCCAGTTGGCCCACTGCTTTTCGTGTTCGTCGCGTTTTTCTACGCTGGACCAGCCAACCGAGCAGCCAGCCGAATAGCAGGAGTAGCAGGCCGACGAGGGACAGGAGTAGTTGAACGGTAGGTGGGAGTTGCAACAGGGCCTCCCGGAATTCAGTAAGCGTGACCATACCAGCGGAACCATTGGTTCCCGGTAAGATAGCCGCCTAGAACGGGATGTCGTCCTCGTCCGCGTTCATCTTGCTCGGCAGGGTGCCGCCTCCGTAGGGGCCGGCGGCGGTCGCTCCGCTGGTGATAACCCCGGGGGGCAGCATGTCGAAGCTATCGTCGTCGAGGTTCGAGAAACGGGCGAAGTCGCTTTCGAAGCGCAGGCGGATGTCTTTGGCTTCCCCGTGGCGGTTCTTGCCGACGATGACCTCCGCGATACCAGCCAGGCTGTTCCCCTGTTCATCTTCGGTAATTTTGTAGTACTCGGGGCGGTAGAGGAACATGACCATGTCGGCGTCCTGCTCGATGGAATTGTGAACGAGGATACCGTCCGCCACGAAATTATGCGGTCCGGGAACGGTAAGGTCGAAAACCTCTTCTACCGTATCAACCGTGATCGTGTCGATCCGGTCCCAGTACAGATCGTTGGTAGCCAATTGATTTAGTTCCGGTGAAGCTACTATCGACGCTACCCGGCTTGCCCGCTCTCTACTCAGGTTGGCTCGGTATAGTGAGCTACCACTGTAGGACATGTCGAGACCTTTATGAAGCTCCCGCGCCGTGACCCCCGCCTCCGACATAGCCGGTACCACCAATTGTTTCCAGGCTTGACGGGGAATAACATCACGATTCGTGTTCGCCTTCCGCTCATCCAAAAATGCCAAAATGTGATCGAGTGCTATAGACTTGTAATGACCTACCGCCCCGACTCGACTGCTGAAGCGCAGAATATCCTGCTTCCCGGAAACGATCACATGGTATTGATCCCTTCCCTGCTGTTGAGGGACACATTTCAGTCGGGCATTAATTCCAACAGTCAGCAACAGGTATTGCACGTCGACTGCTAACTGCTTGCTACTTGATGCATAGTAGATCGCCGGATAGGGTTTCTTACCACCCCTTAGCCGAATACAACCATCCGTTGCCCACAGGTGGCTGAGAAATAGCGCTATTTGCCGCTGATTCGATTGGAAAACGGCAGCAGGGACGTGTTTCTCATGTGATCGCAAACCCCATACACCTAGCTCCCGCAACCAGTCGGCTACGGCACTGCCCCGCCCGTGGGTGTGTCGCCGGGTCGAAGTGAGGTATACCTGAAACCACCTACTTCCCGTTCGCTTCGAACCCTCCTGCTTGATTCGCGGAGAAACCTCGGTTCCAAATACGGCCCTCGCTAAAACTGCCACTCGTTCGGCCAGATCGGCTTCCAGGCTAGTGTACTGGATACTGTGTCGGGGAAGCGTGCATCCATCGCCGATAAGATGACCCAGAAGGGCGAGTTCTTCATCGGATAACTTCCTACCGGGGGGCGATTGGCCTTCGGGAATATGGCGGGGTAGCGCGATGCGATCGTTCGGCTGCAATTCGTCCAGGCGCTTCCACCCTTCCAGTGTGTAGAATTTGTGATTGGCGGTGGCACGGATTGACCGGCCCAGACCGGTGGTTAAGCGGTGAACTTGCTTGGTCCCCGTACTGAAGGCCGCAGAAGCTATCCGGGGCACGAGTTTACCGGCGTCGTTCATGGCCCATACCTGGAATCCGCCCCGGGGGTACTTCGCGACCAGTGTTTGGATGGGTACACGCCGTCCGTCTTCGGCCAGGGTGACCAGCGCATCGCCGGTAAGACAACCTGACTCGCGTAAATCACTAAGCTGCGGCCGCTTATCCCCACCCCGCGTTTCCACGGCCCGGGATAGCTGGGACAGCGCGATGACCGGCACCTCCAACTCCTTCGCCAGCCCCTTCAGGGCGCGGCTGATACCAGAAACCTCCTGCTCCCGGTTCCCGCCCTTGTTACTTTCCCCGGCCCCGGACATCAGCTGCAGGTAGTCGATGATGACCATGCTGATGTTTTTCTCCAGCTTGAGGCGGCGGCACTTGGCCCGCAGTTCGAAGACGTTGATCCCGGCCGT
>CAZKPE010000142.1:0-10352 GCA_964554545.1 uncultured Lewinella sp. | reverse complement strand
GGCACGGTCGTCACCCCCGGCGGCACGTGCCCCACCCGCTCCCCTACCGTCAGGCGATCGTGGATGAGTTGGAGCCGCTCCGGCATCCCCGCCGCCAGGGTGCCGAGCAGGGCCTGTTCGAGTTCGGCGATGCCGGGGATCGCGTGGTCGCGCAGGGTGGCCAGCGTGCGGGCCAGGGCGACGGCCTCGGTCGCCATGGCCGGGCTGGCGTCAAAACCCGCTGCCCGCAGCCGATTGCCCGCGGTCGCCATATAGCGATCGACGGCCTGCTCGGGATAGTCGAAGAGCATAGCATACCAGGCCGGCGACGTGACGCCTGCCCCGTAGCCCCCCTCCCGGGCCAGCCGCGGAAAAGACCAGGGAACCCAGGCCTGACTGATCTTCACTTTCGGTAGTCCCTTCAGGCGGGCGCGGTCGGTACTGACTTTGTACCGGGTGTGGTCGTTCACCGCCGGGGCGTGGAAGGCTCCTACTACGATGGCGATCCGCTCCGCCCCGCTCTTCTGCGCTTTGCGAATCTCTTGCCGCATATAGGCCTCCCGCTGCTCATTTTCTTCCCTACTTGCTTCTGGGTATGCCTGCCGTAATTCGGTGATGATGTTTAGGATTGCGGTAAAGATTGCACCTGCGTCCGCGCCCGTATCCCCCCGCTCCAAAACCGCATCCCACCAGCTTTCGCTATCGCCGTATCCCGCCAGTTCGGCGACCTTGGCCAGGGGATCACGGCGCAGCTGGTGAAGCCGTGCGGGCAGTTTCTCCTGCTTCGTTTGTTCTTTCCGCAATGCCAGGTAATGTTTGGCCGGCAGGTCGATGGGGCGGACCTCCACCCCGGCCTCCCGCGCCCAGTCGATGGCCTGGTACTCGGGGCTGAAGCGGGCGAAGGGGTAGAAACTGGCCCGCTCGATCTGCCGCGCCTCGTAGAGCACCAGGGCCAGCGGTGGTCGCATTCCCTCATCGGTCAGTTGCAGCAGGGCGGGGGTACTGTCGGCGGGAGCCTCGAGTAACAGCAGATCGGGTTGAAATTCGTCCAGCGCCGCACGCAGTCGCCGGGCCGAGCCGGGGCCGTGGTGGCGAATTCCGTAGGTGCGCAACTCCATCCGCCAAAGGTACTCCCCCCCTATCTTTACGGCTTGCACTCCTCCACCTCCAAACGCTGGCTGGTCGGCCTCGTCCTCCTGGCCGTCCTGGTTTTTGCCGCCTACCTCTGGCTGGTTCCCCTGCTACGTATCGGGGCGGGCTACGCGGCCAAGCATGCCTGTAGCTGCCACTTCCTGCAGGGGCGGGCGTTGGAGGACATTCGGGAGCAGGACCTGAACTTCAGCGTCCTGCCCTACGTGCGGCTATCGGAGAAAAACAATCTCGTTACGGCATCTTTCTTCGGCTTGGTCGACCGCCACGCTCACCGCATTCCCGGCCGCGGCTGCGTACTGATCAACGATGAAGAATTACCCTTACCGCTAAACGTAGCCAAAGAATTGGGCGCGGACGCAGGTGCAAAGCAGGACCAAGACTTAGATGGCACACCGCCTTCCAGCCTGGAAGAAGCCCTAGAATACGGCATGCAGCCCGTTCCCGGCGGCGGGGCCCGGGGCCTCGTCGTGCTCCACAACGGGGAGCTGGTGGCCGAGCGCTACGCCCCGGGCTTCAACCGCAACACCCCCCTCCTCGGCTGGTCAATGACCAAGACCCTGACCGGCCTACTCGTCGGCCGGGTGCAGAGGAGCGAAGCGACCTCGCCCCGTCCGCCGAGTAAACTGACCAACCTCTTCCCCACCATCTGGACCGACCGCCGCGCCGAGATATCCCTCGCCGACCTCCTCCACATGAACTCCGGCCTGGGCTGGAACGAAGGCTACGGCAGCCTCACCGACGCCACCGTGATGCTGCACGAGCGGCCCGACTTCGCCGACTTCGCCCTGCGGAGCCGTCTCGTCGCCGAGCCCGGTACGGAGTGGAACTACTCCAGCGGCACCACCAATATCGTGACGGAGTACCTGAGTCGGCAAGTCGGCGGCAACGAAGCCCTCTACGCCCTCATCGATTCCACCCTCGGCCGCGTGGCCCCCAGTCTGCTCATCGAGCCCGACCAGAGCGGCCGCCCCGTGGGGAGCAGCTACGGCTGGGCCACCGCCCGCGACTGGGCCCGGCTCGGCCAGCTCATGCTACAACAGGGGCAGTGGGAGGGAGAGCAACTCATCCCCGCCGAATGGATCACCTACATGGTCCAGCCCGCCGCCGGCAGCGACGGTACCTACGGCGCCCAAACCTGGCTCCCCGGCCCCGATATGCCCAGCCTGCCTGCGGACGCGTTTATGATGCGCGGCTTTCAGGACCAGCGGGTCTTCATCATCCCCGGCAAGCAATTAGTAGTCGCCCGCCTCGGCCACGGCGAGGATAAGGTTACCGACTTCGACGGGCTTATACGACGAATACTCGCCGCTTATGATGAATGAAGCCAGCGGATCTTTTTCCCTCACCCCCGACCCCTCCCCGGGGGAGAGGGGAGAAGCTTACCTAAGAAAATGGCGCCTAATCCTAGGCCAAGACGCCCAATCCGAGCAAAACGCCCCCACCCTCCCCGCCCGCGCCGCCGGCATGGACGCCGTCCTCGAAGCCCTCTACGGCTCCTCCGAGCGGAAGGGCGGGCTCGGCGCCAGCAGCCCCAACGTCCACCGCTGGTTGGGCGATATCCGCAAGTACTTCCCCACCGATACCGTGCAGTTGTTGCAACGCGATGCCCTGACGCGGCTCGGCCTGGACCAGATGCTTCTCGAACCCGAGCTACTGGAAACCATCGAGCCGGACGTGGAACTCGTCGCCACCCTGCTCAGTCTGAAGAACGTTCTACCCGAACGCAGCCGGGAAACCGCCCGCCAGGTGGTCCGCCGCGTCGTCGAGCAGATCGAGAAAGAACTCCGGCAACCCCTCCTCCAGGCTATCTACGGCCGCAAACGCCAACACCGCCGCAACCGCCGGCCCCGCCACGCCGATATCGATTGGCACCAGACGATCCGCGTGAACCTCAAGCATTACCAGCCGGACCATGGCACCGTCCTGCCCGTCAACCTACGGGGGCAGCAGCGGAGCCGCGCCAGCCTGAAGCACGTCATTCTGCTCGTAGACCAGAGTGGCTCCATGGCGACCTCGGTGGTTTACGCCGGCGTACTCTCCTGCGTGCTGGCCAGTTTGCCGAGCCTGAAAACCCACGTCATCGCCTTCGACACCAGCGTGGTGGACCTGAGCCGGCAACTCCCCGACCCCATTGAACTGCTCTTCGCCCTCCAACTCGGTGGGGGCACCGACATCGGGCGGGCGCTACGCTACGCGGAAGGCCTGGTAGCCGCGCCCCGGGATACCGTGCTAGTCCTGCTGAGCGATCTCTTCGAGGGCGGCTCGGTAGCTCAGTTGATGCAGACCGTCCGGCGACTGCAGCAGACGGGCCTGACCTTCCTCCCCCTGCTGGCCCTGACGGATAAGGGCGCGCCGGCCTACGACCGGGAGGTAGCCGCCCTGTTTACTGAGCTCGGTTTGCATCCGGTGGCGAGTACGCCCGGGGCTTTTCCGAATGTTTTAGCGCGGGCGCTTTACGGTTGAAAAGAGTTTACTGTATCTTTGCCGCCTAATTCAGCAAATGGCCGAACACATCTACCCCATCGAGGATCGTTTAGTGCAACGTGAGGAGCGCGAGGCCGCTAACGGTCACCGGGCGGCCGTAGTCTGGCTGACGGGCCTTTCGGGAAGTGGAAAGAGTACGATTGCCGCGGCCGTGGAACGCCGGCTATTTCAGAGAGGTTGCTACGCACAGGTGCTCGACGGGGATAACGTCCGCAACGGACTGAACGGCAATCTGGGCTTTAGCCTGGAAGATCGCCGTGAAAATACGCGACGCGTAGCCGAAGTGGCTCGCCTCTTCGCCCAGTCCGGGGCCATCGTACTGTGTTCCTTCGTCAGTCCCACGCGGGAAATTCGCGCCGCCGCCGGCCGAGTCATTGGCGACGACTTTCTGGAGGTTTTCGTGAATACCCCCCTGGAACTCTGCGAGCGCCGCGATGTGAAAGGACTGTATGCCAAAGCCCGGGCCGGGGAGATCAAAAACTTTACCGGCATCGACAGCCCCTACGAAGCTCCGCAAGATCCCTTCCTTGACCTGAAAACGGCCGACCTGTCGGTAGCCGAAGCCGCCGATGCCCTGATTGCGGCCCTGGAACCGCGCTTACGCCTGCCGACCCCTTAATTACCCTTACTGCCTATGTCCGCAAATTACCAACTCAACCACCTCCGGGAACTGGAATCGGAGAGCATCTTCGTCCTCCGCGAGGTGGCGGCCCAATTCGAGAATCCGGTCCTGCTCTTCAGCGGTGGTAAGGATTCCATCCTGATGGTACACCTGGCCGTAAAGGCCTTCCATCCCGCCAAGATACCGTTCACGCTGCTCCACGTGGATACGGGGCACAACTTCCAGGAGGCACTTGACTACCGGGATAAGCTGGTGGAGCGTATCGGGGCCAAGCTGGTCGTCGGTTCGGTACAGGAGGCCATCGACAACGGCACCGTCCGGGAGGAAACGGGCTACAACGCCACCCGCAATTACCTGCAGACCGCCGTCCTGCTCGACAGCCTGGAAAAAGGGAAGTACGATGCCGCCCTGGGTGGCGGTCGCCGCGACGAGGAGAAAGCCCGTGCCAAGGAACGCTTCTTCAGTCACCGCGACGAATTCGGCCAGTGGGACCCCAAGAACCAACGCCCCGAGCTCTGGAACCTCTTCAACGGCCGTAAACAGTACGGCGAGCATTTCCGCATCTTCCCCATCTCCAACTGGACCGAACTCGACGTTTGGCAGTACCTGGCCGTCGAGGACGTACAGCTGCCCAGCCTGTACTTCGCCCACGAGCGGGAGGTCCTCCACCGCGACGGTATGTTGCTGGCCACCGAGGGCGGCCTCATTCCCGTGCGCGACGATGAGAAGATTGAGCGGCTCATGGTCCGCTGCCGCACCATCGGCGACATTACCACCACCGGCGTCTGGCGCTCCGAAGCCACCACCCTTCACGACATCATTGCCGAAGTCAGCATCGCTCGCCAGACGGAGCGCGGCGGCCGGGCCGACGACAAGCGCTCGGAAACCGCCATGGAGGACCGCAAAAAGCAGGGCTACTTTTAATTGAGAATGCTCAATTTCAAATTTCCAATTCTCAGTTTACAATCTTCAATTCTCCATGACAACTTCCCTGGACCACACCGAACTGCTCCGCTTCACCACGGCCGGCTCCGTCGATGACGGTAAGTCGACCCTGATCGGGCGGCTGCTTTACGACTCCAAATCGATCTTCGAGGATCAGTATGAAGCCATCACCCAGACCAGCGCCAAGCGGGGGGAAGAAGGCGTAAACCTGGCCCTGCTGACCGACGGCCTGAAGGCGGAGCGGGAACAGGGGATCACCATCGATGTGGCTTACCGCTACTTCGCCACCCCGAAGCGGAAGTTCATCATTGCCGACACCCCAGGCCATATCCAATATACCCGGAATATGGTCACCGGTGCCTCTACGGCAAACGTGGCCCTGATCCTGGTGGATGCCCGCAACGGCGTAGTGGAGCAAACCAAGCGGCATAGCTTCATCGCCTCCCTGCTGCAAATCCCCCACCTGATCGTGTGTATCAATAAGATGGATCTGGTCGATTACAGCGAAGAGGTCTACGAACGGATCAAGGAGGACTTCAGCACCTTCAGTCATCGCCTGGACGTGAAGGACGTCGACTTCATCCCCATGTCAGCCCTGATGGGGGACAATGTCGTCGAAAAGAGCAACAACATGGACTGGTACGGTGGCTCCACCCTGCTGTATAGCCTGGAGAACGTACACATCGGTAGCGACAACAACTTCATCGACTGCCGCCTTCCGGTGCAGACCGTCATCCGCCCATACAGCGATGACTATCACGATTACCGGGGTTACGCCGGACGCGTGGCGGGCGGAGTCTTCAAAAAGGGGGACAAGGTGACCGTTCTGCCCAGCGGCTTCACTACTACCATCGCCAAGCTCGACACCTACGACGGGGAATTGGAGGAAGCCTACCCCCCGATGTCGGTGACCATCCTGCTGGAGGACGACATCGACATCAGCCGCGGCGACATGATCGTACGGGAGAATAACCAGCCCGACGTAACCCAGGATGTGGAGGTCATGCTCTGCTGGTTCAACGAGCGCCCCCTGCAGCCCCGTGGAAAGTACGCCCTGATGCACACTACCCAGGAAGCGCGCTGTATCATCAAGGACGTGCGCTACCGCCTGGACATCAACACCCTCCACCGCGACGAGGAGAACAAAGAGGTGAAGATGAACGACATCTGTCGGGTACAACTACGCACCACCCAGCCCCTCCTTACCGACCCCTATCGTCAGAACCGCATCACCGGTTCGCTGATCCTGATCGACGAACAGACCAACGAAACGGTTGCGGCGGGCATGATCATCTGAGCATGCTAAACTGCAAGGCGGCAGGGGTTTTGCTCTACGGCTTAGGCTGCATGGCCCTGCTGATTTTCGGTTGCTACGAGGATCGCATCGGCTGCCTCGACCCCGACGCGACGAATTACGACCTACAGGCCGACCAGGCCTGCCCGGATTGCTGCAGCTACCCAACCCTATCGCTACGCGTGAGCCCCCTCTGGGATGACAACGCGGTAGTCACCGGTAGCCGCTACCCCTACGGGACGGCGGGAGACAGCTTCACCCTGGTGCGGTTTCGTTACTACCTGGGCGACCTTCGACTGCAAGGACAGTCAACCGAGCTGCCCGACCCCCTGCGGCCCGTAGAACTTGAAACACTAGTCAGCGGCGATACCGTCACCGTAACCCTCAATGGCAACTACCTGCTCGGCACCTCCGCCGTCACGACTACCCAGATCGGCAGTATACGGACGGGGACCGTACCCCTCACCGGCCTCAGCGGAACCTATGGCCTCCCCGATCGCTACCGTACAGTCATTCCCTTCCTCGCCCCCAGCGGCGATGCCCTGCGTACCCAACCCGGCCTTTTGAATTTCAATGACGGGCAGGGGTACGTACAGTCGCGGCTGGAGTACACCCTCGTGCCGGGGGGCGACACGCTCTCGGTAGTCAGCTATGGCAGCCAGCCTTTTCTGCTCGATTTCGGAGCGGCCATCCTGCCGGAGCGGGGGGCTAACGCCCGCATCGACCTGGTCGCCCGCTTGGATGAGTTGATCGCCCCCCTCGATCTGAGTGGGTCGCCCGAGGAAATTTCCGTCGGCCTGGGGCGAACGGCCGCCTTCCTTGGCTTCGACGAGCGCTAAAGCGGTAGCTTTATCGGATGCTGCGTTTCACTACCATGTGTTGCCTCGGGCTGGCGTTGACCGGCTGCATCGAGCCGACCTCTCCTAATTTTCAGTTAGAGGATCCCTTCTATCTGGTGGAGGGAGACATCGCCGATCAGACGGGGCGCAGCGAGGTACGCATTCGGCGCAGTAATTTCCGACAGGTCCAACTGGAATTTGACCCGGTAACCGACGCTACCGTCCTGGCGGAGGAGGGGGCGGGGACGCAGGTGCAATGGGCGCCCGTCCCCAATGAGCCGGGGCATTACCGGCCGCCCGCCGACTTTCGGGCGGCAGCTGGCGAAAGTTGGTCACTGCGGGTCCTCTTTCCGGATGGGACCGAAGCCATATCCACCCCTGAGCTCGTACCGCCGCCCTCCGCGATCACCGGGCTGGAACTGGAATTCGATCAGGCCGGGCGCTTCGACGAAAACCGCGATCGTTTCGTACCCGTATTCCGCGTTCTACTCTCCAGTGCCGATCGGGCCGGGGAGCGCAACTTCTACCAGTGGGACTACCGCTACTGGGAGGAAATACTCGTATGCCTGACCTGCCAGGAATCCCGCTACCGGAACGGGCGCTGCGAAGTCGACCAGAACGTGATCCCCCGCAACCGGGAAACGTATGACTACCTCTGCGACGTAGAGGATGGCTGCTACCAGGAAACTCAGGGTAATCGCTTCCTCTTCGTCAGCGACCGAACTTTCGACGGGGGGGAAGTGGCAGATAATGAGATCGGGGATATCGTCTTCACCCGCCTCGGCGGCTTACTGGTGGAAGGAACGCAGTACGGGCTCACGGCCGAAGCCTACGAGTACGGACGCACGATCAATGACCTCATCGTCGGGAGTAGCGGACTGAACGCGGCCCTACCCGCCACCTTACAGGGCAATCTGCAAAGCGCAAATCCGGACGATCCGGACGTTCTGGGTTATGTCCGGGCGGTTTCGGTCACCAGTGAAAGATTGTACCTTGACCGGACTACCGACATCGGCACTCCCCTGGAGCGGCCCCGCCCCATCAATCTGGAACCCTTCAGCGGAGCCGCCCCGCCCCCCCGTGCGCCCTGTGCCGGCAATGGCCGAAGCCCGCAACGCCCGGTGGGCTGGCCGGAATGACCTTGCGCTGCCTACTCTTCTTACTGCCGTTCGTTTTGCTACCGGCTTTGCTGGCCGCCCAGCCGCAAACCTATACCCTGGAGCTTACCGTGGTGGACCTCGCCGACGAGCAGCCCCTGTCATTCGTGAGCGTACAGCTCTTTCCGGGTAACCTCGGGGGGCAAACCGACGAGGGTGGCAAGGTCATCCTCCGCGCCCCCCGGGGCGGTTACCTTCTGCGGGCCAGCTACACCGGTTATGCCCCCTTCGCCGAGGAGATTCTGCTGCGCGACGATCTGGAAGCTACGCTGCGGCTGGAGCAGGCCGCCGCCCAACTCGAGACGGTAACCGTAACCGAGCGGAATAGCCAGCTCGCCCTTCGCCGCCCGACGATGGGGGTCGAACGGCTCTCGGCCGACGATATCGCCCGCATACCGACGGTGCTGGGAGAACGGGACGTATTGCGCTCCATCCAGTTGCTGGCCGGTGTCTCCTCCGCCGGAGAGGCCAGTAACGGCGTCAGCGTGCGTGGAGGGACCATCGATCAAAACCTGCTACTGTACGACGGGGCGCCCGTCTTTACGCCCACTCACCTCTTCGGCCTGTTCTCCGTCTTTACGCCCGACGCCGTAAGTGGGATCGACCTGTACCGGGGCAATATCCCCGCCCGCTACGGCGGACGGATCGCTTCCGTGCTGGATGTGCGCTCCAAATCGCCGGGGCGGGACCGGACGGAAATACGGGGGGGCATCGGACTGGTGTCGAGTCATTTGACGTTAGAAACGCCACTCGATAAGGGCAAACGGCTGGGCTTACTGGCCTCCGGTCGCTTCTCCTTCAGCGACTTTCTCTTCCCCATAGTGGAGCGTCTGAAAAATACCGAAAGCCGCTTTGCCGATGCCACCGTCAAACTGCAGTACCGCCCGGGAGATCGGGACATCTTTACGCTTACCGGCTTTTACAGCCAGGACTTTTACCAACTCGACCTGCTGAGTAACATTGGCGGAGTGCCGGCGATCGCCAATCAGTATGCCTACCTGACGCTGAACGGCGGGGCGGAATGGCTGCGTATTCTCGACGATCGCTGGTCCGTCCGCAGCGAGATTCAGCGGGCGGGCTACGATCCCGAGCTCCGCTTTCCCCAACGGGATGGTAACCGGGTCGACTTCCTTTCCACCATACGCTACCTGATCGGGCGCAGTGCCCTCACCTTCGAAGGGGAAGACCACCGGGCCACGGCGGGGGTGCAGTACGACCGCTACACCCTGGCTCCGGGCCGACTGGACCCCGGCGGCGCGTCGGCGATCCTGCCCATCAGTCTGGCCGAAGAAAGGGGCAGTGAGCTAGCCGTGTTCGCGGAGGACGAGTGGACCGTATCGGACCGGCTCACGCTCAGCGCCGGCCTGCGCTACGTACACTACCGCCAACTCGGACCGGGCGAACAGCGGCTATACCGGGAGGGTGAGGTGGTTCGTGAAAGTTCCCTATTAGAAACGATCGCGCTGGAAGAAGCGGAACTTCGGGATTACAATGGACTGGAACCGCGACTGGGCGTAGTGTATGCGATAGACGACCAGACCAGCCTGAAGGCCTCCTACGCTCGCTCGCGGCAGTATCTCCAGAATATTTTCAACGCCACCACTCCGGTACCGACCAGCCGCTGGAAGGTGAGCGACAACAATGTGGGCCCACAGACCGGAAACCTGTACTCCCTGGGGCTCAGCCGGGCAACGGCAGACCGGAAATACTTCTTCCAGCTCGAAAGCTATTATCGAGGCGTGGACGATCTTCTGGAGTACCGGCCGGGGGCGGACTTCTTCCTCAACCCCGCCGTGGAGACCGACCTGGTACGGGGCCGTGGCCGCGGCTACGGAGTGGAATTGACCGCCCGCCGGGAAACAGGCCGCATCAGCGGGGAG
>CAZKPE010000141.1:0-10409 GCA_964554545.1 uncultured Lewinella sp. | reverse complement strand
ACCCGCTGGTTGACGTCCTCGATATTGAGTTTACTGAGTACTTCCTTAATGCGGGCCTCGATGTCCCAGGCGCGCAGCCGGTCCATACGGGTCAGGGCATCCTGTAGCAGTTTTGGCCGATCGGTGAGTACCAGGGCCTCCTCGTAGTCGCGCACCGCCCGGATGGCTTCGTTATCCGAGTCAAAGACGGCATCCATAACGGTAGCATTTTCACCGAACTCCGGCTCCTGGGGCAGGTAGGCCATGCGCGCCTCCTTGTGTACGTACACGCTCGATCCGATGCCCTCGGGCAGGTCGATACCGGCGGCAACGCGCAGCAGGGTGGACTTGCCGGTGCCGTTCTTGGCGACCAGGGCCACCTTCGTGTGCTGGGCCACCTGCAGGCTGACGGAGTCGAACAGTACTTTCTCGCCGTAAATCTTCGATACGTTCTCCAATTCCAGGTAGACCATAGGGGAAATTTGGGGCAAAGATCGCCCCAAGCCGCTACATCCGGTCGTGAACCTCGCCAAGGATGCGTTCCATCTCCCGGTAATATGCTCCGATGGAACCCATAACGTTGTTGTGCAGGAAGCTGAAGGCCAGTACCCGCCCCGATCGGCACCGCAGGAAACCGCTGATGCACATGACCCCACTCAGCGATCCCGTTTTAGCCCATACGTACGCTTGTGAGCGGTTGGTAAAGCGGCGCCTGAGCGTTCCCGACTCCCCGCCCGCCGGCAACAGCTCGGTCAGCCGCTCGAAACCGACCTCCCGGTGTAGCGCGCCGAGCAGTAGAGCGAACTGCCGGGGCTGTACCAAATTGTAGCGACTCAGCCCACTCCCGTCCCGGAAGCTTACTTCCCCCATTCCCAACCTCAGAAAGAGGGTATCCGTGGCGTAGCGGAACAGATCATCCTCCGCGAATTCCCCGTAGCGCTGTGCGGCACACTGCAGGATCAATTGTTCGGCCAGGAAGTTGTCGCTGTCCCGGAGCAGTTTCCGGTACAGGGTATCGGGCAGGGCCAGGTTCAGCCGCTCCGCATCGGCCGGTACCGGGGTCGTCGCTTCGTTAAGTAAAAAGCGCTGTCGGGGAAAAGCCTCCCGCAACCAGTCAACCGTGGAGGTATTCGTTACGGCCAGCGCCCGCTCGACCGGGGAACGGGCGGGGAGATAGACGCGGGGCCCGACGGTAAATTCATTGGTGGTCTCCGCCCGCCGGATTGTGCTGCGTTGATGGGGGTCGTAGATCAGGTCACGGACGATACGGGGTGGGGTAGCGATGCGGTCCGCTGCCTGCGGCCGGAAGTCGAGGTAGAGTCGGTTGCCGTATACGGGAAGTGGCGACCGCTCGTAGACGTAGCCGTAGTTGAAATCATCCCAGCTCCAGCCAGCCCCGTAGCGCGGGGGTCCCGGACGGGAAAGGTGCAGCAGAACGGGCCTCTCCCGGCTGGCGAACCAGGCGCTCAGGCCGTCGTATTCCCGGAATTCCGGGTGCAGGAGCAGGGGATAGCCGGCGGGCCAGACTTCGGTGTGGTGGTCGTGCTCCCGGTAGTACAGGGCCGGGGCGCCCTCCCCCAACATCCGCTGGGCGAGGAAGAAGGTCAGCAGTTTGACATTGCTGGCCGGGACGAAGTAGCGATCGTCCTGGTGGCCGTAAAGGAAAACATCCGCATTCGGATCGTAGAGCGAAAAGCCGGTGTGGCCTCCCGCGAATACCGGATTATCCGGGAGCATTCGGTTTAACCAGTCCGCCTGCACCTGCGTCCCCGCCCCCGATTGCGCCCGCAGGCAGGTCGTGAAGAGCAGAACAAGGGGGAGGAAGCGGAGCATGGCACAAAATAAAAAAGCCGGAACACGGGGTCCCGGCGCAATGTATAATCCCAAAAACTAAAGTCGTTAGCGATGCGTGGTTCGAAGTATGTTCCGCCGGGGATGTAACCCGATGGGAAAACGATCCCGTATAGGCAAGTGGTGTTTTAACAGCCTAGCTTTCCTGCTCGCTGCTGACCAGGAGCTGAAAACCATTGCCGTGGATGTTGACGATCTCGATGGCCTCGTCGGGGCGCAGATACTTGCGCAGCTTGGTCACGAAAACGTCCATGGAGCGGGCCGTGAAGTAGTTGTCCTCCCCCCAGATCTTGGTCAGGGCCTCGCTGCGGCTCAGGATGTCGTTCTTGTTGATGGCGAATAGGCGGAGCAGCTGGGCTTCCTTGGGGCTGAGCTTGTCCTTTGATTTTTCCCCTTTGTCGTCAGTGAAGGTGAGGATGCGCAGCGGGAAATTGAAGTGGAACTTGCCGAAGGTGAATTCGGTCTGCTCCTCCTTCGGGTCGGTGGGGACCTGGCTGCGGCGCAGGATGACGTTGATGCGGGCCAGCAGCTCCTCGCTGTTGAAGGGCTTGGTGATGTAGTCGTCGGCCCCCAGTTCGAAGCCGTTGAGCACGTCGTCCTTCATGGCCTTTGCGGTCAGGAAGATGATGGGCGTCTGGGTATCGCTTTCCCTCACCTTCTTAGCCAATTCGAAGCCGCTCAGGCGGGGCATCATGACGTCGAAGATGCAGAGGTCCCACTGCCCGCGGCGGTAGGTTTCCAGTCCGGCCAGCCCGTCCTTGGCCAGGGTGACGTCGAAGTCGTGGGCCTCGAGGTAGGAACTCAGCACGGTGCCGAAGTTTTGGTCGTCTTCGACCAGCAGAATCTTCGCTTCGGGTTGGTTGGTGTCACTCATAAGTCTGGTGGTAGTTGATTGCTCTGGTTAAGAGGGGTTTACGTCAATCAGGCTGGTGGTAGGGAAAGGTGACGATGAAGCTGCTGCCCTTACCGAGCTCGCTACGCACCTCGATCGTCCCGTTGTGGACCTCGGTGATGGTCTTCACGTAGGAAAGACCGAGCCCGAAGCCCTTCACGTCGTGGCGATCGCCGGTGTGTACGCGATAGAAACGGTCAAAAATGTTTTTTCGTGCTTCGCGGCTCATTCCCAGGCCATGGTCGGTCACGGTGATCTGTACGCCCCGGGCCACGTTGCGGGTACTGACGATGATGCGGGGGGCCTCGGGGGAGTACTTATTGGCGTTGTCGAGCAGGTTATTGACCAGGCTGGACAGGTGGGTCAGGTCGCCCTCAACCACCGAGGGGTCGGCGGCCAGTTCGGTCCGTACCGTGCCGTCGCGGGGTTCCACCTGCAGGCAGATGTACTCCACCGCACTCTGAATGACGGTGTGAAGGTCGACGGCGCTCAGGTTGAGATTGAGGCGCGACTTATCGAGCTTGGCCATTTGCAGCACCTTTTCCACCTGGTCGTTCATGCGCTTATTTTCCTGCTTGATGATGCGGGCGAAGCGCTGCACCTTGGCCGGGTCGCCGCTGATGCGGGGGCTGGTGATGCTGTCGGTGGCCAGGCTGATCGTGGCGATGGGCGTCTTGAACTCGTGGGTCATATTGTTGATGAAGTCGGTCTTCATCTCGGAGACCTTCTTCTGCCGCAGGATCACGAAGATGGTGTAGCCGAAGCAGCCCAGGATGATGAGCACGAAGCCGAGGCTGGCGGCGAAGTTGCCCCAGAGGGAGCTGAAAATGACACTGTTACGGTCGGGGCTGTACGCCCGGATCTGGCCGGGAATGCTGGGGTCGTTATCGAACAGACTGACCACGTAATCACCCTGCATCAGGTCCGGGTGGCGGGTAGTGTCCGACCCCAGGGGGGAGAGGAGGCGGCCGTTGCGGGAGATGAAGCGCTCCTGCCGCAGGTCGTAAATGCCGTACTCCAGGTCGTCGGCAACGCCGGCGTTGCGCAGTTCGTTGGTCAGTTTCTTGTGGATATTCTCGCGGTCGATCCGGTCCTCCAGCTCGCGGGAGGTGAATTGGGCGCGGAAGCGCAGGGTGCTGGGGCTGATACGGATGGACTGGGTGCCGAGCAGGCCGGTGGAGGGGTTCCCGATCCGGAGTTCCCCGTACAGTGCTTCGGGTACCCCGCCGGCGTAGCCATTATTCAGGGTCAGGCGGATTTCAGCTTCCTCCGCTTCCTCCACCTGGTCGGCCACCCGCTTGAGCGCGTCCTGTACGGCCCGGTCGTAGCGCTCCTTATTCACCTCCAGCCCCCGCTGAATGAGCTGCAGTTGCAGCAGGATCAGCCCCACGATAGCGGAGATGATCAGGCCGATGATCAGGTAGATGGACTTCTTACTCATACCGCGGGTAAACTACAACGGACGGTCGCGCCCTGGGATATATAGGCGGGTGACCTTTAAAGGTTTAGTAACGGGCGGCAGTACCTTCGACCCGCCATGGCCACCGTCACGATCCATACCAGTCAGAACGTCCGTATCGACTACGAGGCCGCCACCCTGGGTATTCGCATCGGGGCCTTCCTGATCGATGCTGCCGCCATCGTGGTTTCCTACGGGCTGTTCGTGTTCCTGCTGGCCCTGCTCGAAGCCGCGGATGCGGATGAGCGTGTGCTTTTCATCTTCGGTCCGCTCTTCTACACCCTGCTCTACTTTTTCGCGAGCGAGCTGGTCACCCGGGGGCGGACGGTGGGCAAGGCGCTCCTGAAATTGCGGGTAATGCGATTAGACGGGCGGGATCCGACGCCGGCGGACTTTCTGGGTCGGGCCATCTTCCTCATCCCCGACGTGCTGTTCAGCTTCGGCATGCTGGCCGTGCTGTTGATCCTGGCGGGGCCGCGGCGGCAGCGGCTGGGCGATTTGGTGTCCGGTACGGTGGTCATTCGGGCGGGCGATTACGGGGGGGTGAGCCTGGCGGACGTGCTCACTATCCGCCGGCGGGAGGAACACGAACCCAGCTACCCGGGCGTACAGCGACTGACGGATGAGGACATGCTGGTGGTCAAGCAGACCATTCTTCGCTACCGGCGTTACCGCAATCCGGGGCACCGGGAAGCCCTGGACGTGCTCGCCCGGCGAATGGGTGAATTGATCGAACTCGACGAGTTGCCGCAGGATCGGGAAGCTTTTCTGCAGGAACTCCTGCTCGACTACATCGTGCTGACCCGGTGATGACCGCCTACCTCATCGCCCTGGTCGGTTCTTTCGTAGCCGGTGCCATCAACACCCTGGCCGGAAATGGCTCGGCCATTACGCTGACTATACTGATGGAAGTGCTGGGCCTGCCCGCCGACGTTGCGAATGCTACGAACCGGGTGGGGGTAGCGACCCAGAGCCTGGCGGGTACCTGGGCCTTCCAGCGGGCCGGGCGGCTGCGGACCTCGGCGGGCCGCCGGCGGGAGATGTGGTTGATCGTGGGGGTGACGACGGTGGGTGCGCTGGTGGGGATCTGGCTGAGCCTGATCGTGGATAATTCCACCTTCCGGCAAATCTTCCGCTATTTGCTGTTCGTCATGCTGCTGGTCGTGCTCGTCCGGCCCAAGCGGTGGCTGAAGGAACGTAGCGGGGAGCAGCCACTGAGTCTGTGGGTGGTCATTCCGGCCTTCCTGGCGATGGGGGTCTACGGGGGCTTCATCCAGATGGGGATGGGCATCTTCTTCCTGGCCCTGATGGTGCTGGTGGCCCGCTACGAGATCATTCAGGCGAACGTGGTAAAGGGGCTCGTCGTGGCGGTATATACCGTCATCGCCGTAGCCATTTTCGCCTGGCGGGGACTGATCGACTGGGAGATGGGCGGGCTGATGGCCATCGGGCAGACCGTGGGGGGGTACCTGACGGCCCGCTATGCGGCAGCGGACCCCCGCGCCGGACTGTATGCCTACTGGCTGCTGGTTGTTGCGATAATTGCCGCTCTCGCGAAAGCCTTTTGGCCCGTTTAGACGTTAGCGTTGCGGCGGGTGCCCAGAATTCCCAGCAATGAAGAAGAAAACCGTACAAAATATCCTCAAGGCCCTCCTGGGACTGGGCATCATCGTCCTGGGGTACTTCGGCATGACCTACCTCATCGGCCTGAAGGAAGACCCCCCCAAGCGGGAGGTTCCCAAACGGGTAAAGGTCGTCGAAACCCGGCGGGTCACCAACGCCGACCTGGCCACCACCCTGACGGTACAGGGGCGGCTGCAGGCCTACAATAAGATCGACCTGTACAGCGAAGTGGGGGGAACGGTAGAGGAAACCGGACGCCCGCTCAAAGAAGGCACCTACTTCGGTAAGGGCAATGTCATCCTACGGATCGATGACGACGAGGCCCGCCTGAACCTGCAGGCCCAGAAGGCCACCCTGCTGAATAGTATCGCCCAGATCATGCCCGATCTGAAGATCGACTACCCGGAAAGCTTCGCCCGCTGGGAAACCTACCTCGACGCCTACAGCGTCGACGACGAGCTGCCCCCCCTGCCGGAACCCGCCGGACAGCAGGAGCGCCTCTTCGTGGCCGGCCGCAACCTCTACAGCCAGTACTACCAGATCAAGAGCGCCGAGGAACGACTGAGCAAGTACATGCTCTACGCCCCCTTTTCCGGCGTCCTCACCGAAGTGATGATCGACCGGGGAGCCGTAGTCCGGGCGGGGCAGCAACTCGGTACCCTGATGGCCACCGGCTTCTACGAACTGGTCGCCACGGTGCCGCTTTCCGACCTGAACTACCTTGAAACGGGAAGAAAGGTGGAACTCTACAGCGAGGACATTGCCGGGAATTGGACCGGGGAAATCCGGCGCATCAGCAACCAGATCGACGCCGGTACCCAGACCGTAGAGGTGTACATCGGCGTTAGTGGAAAGGAATTGCGGGAAGGCATGTACCTGCGCGGAGACGCGGCGGCGCGAACGCTGGAGAACGTAGTCGAGATCGACCGTACGCTCCTGATCGATGACAACCAGGTCTACGTAGTGCGGAACGATACCCTACTTGGCCTGCAGCCCGTCACCGTGCGTAAAACGGATCGCTACTCGGCCTTAGTCAGCGGCCTAGCCGACGGTACGGAATTAGTGACCAGTACGGTAGCCGGCGCCTTCGACGGCATGCGCGTTAAGATTCAAACTACGGAGCCCGAGGATGGCAACCAGGCGGCCGCCGCTACGCCGGCCGTGGAGAACACATCCAAATAGGGCTGCCGTGAGAGGATTCATCAGCTATTTCATCAAGTATCCGGTCGCGGCAAACCTGCTCATGTTCGGGCTGCTCATCATGGGGCTGTTGAGCCTGCTACAGATGAAGTCGACTTTCTTTCCGGAATTTCCCAGCCGGGTCATCAATATTCAGGTGATCTACCCCGGGGCCAGCCCCGAAGAGGTCGAGGAGGGGATCGTCAATAAGATCGAGGAGAACCTGAAGGGGCTTACCGGCGTCGAGCGCTACACCAGCGTCAGTAGCGAAAACAGCGGTACCGTGACCGTGGAAGTGTTGAAGGGCTACGACACCGACCTGATCCTGCAGGACGTGAAGAATGAGGTAGACCGCATCAATAGCTTTCCCGTCGGGATGGAGCCGCCGGTCATCTTCAAGCAGGAGCAACTGGGGCGGGCCATCACCTTCGCCCTGTCCGGGGAGGGCGTCAACCTCGGCGCCCTGAAGGCCACCGCCCGCCAGGTAGAGGACGATCTGCTAGCCATGGAGGGGCTCTCCAAAGTGGAACTGTCCGGCTTCCCCGATGAGGAGATCGAGATCGCCTTTCGCGAGGCCGACCTCCAGGCCTACGGGCTGACTTTCCAGGAAGCCGCCGATGCCGTGCGCCGCACCAACGTGGACGTGACGGGCGGTACCGTAAAGGGATTGGAGGAAGAACTGCTGCTGCGCGCCCGCAATAAAGCGTACTACGCCGACGGGCTGAAGGATATCGTAGTTAAAACCACGCCGGTGGGCGGTACCGTGCGACTGAGCCAGGTAGCTACCGTGCGTGACCGCTGGGCCGACCAGCCGAACCGCGCCTTCATTGATGGCACCCCCAGCGTGAGCGTGCAGGTGCAGAATACGCTAGAGGAGGATATGCTCAGCATCACCGACAAGGTGAAGGAGTACCTCGAAGAATTCAACGAGGCCAACACCAGTATTCAGGCTACGGTAATCAGCGATGCCAGCATTACCCTTCGCCAACGGATGGATACGCTGCAAAAGAATGGTATACAGGGCTTCTTCATCGTAGCGATCCTGCTGGCGGTCTTCCTGCACTGGCGGCTGGCCTTCTGGGTGGCGCTGTCCATTCCGATCAGCTTCGCGGGGATGTTCATCTTCGCCAACGCGCTGGACGTCACCCTCAACGTCATCTCCCTCTTCGGTATGATCATCGTGATCGGTATCCTGGTCGACGACGGTATCGTAATTGGGGAAAACATCTACAGCTACCACGAAAAGGGCCTGCCGCGTACCAAAGCGGCTATCGACGGAACGAAGGACGTACTCGGGGCGGTCTTCGCGGCGATCGTGACCACGGTCATTGCCTTCTCCAGTTTTTTCTTCATCGATGGGTCCCTGGGTGACTTCTTCGTGGAGATGGCTATCGTGGTGATCTTTTCCCTCATCTTCAGTCTGGTGGAGGGAATGATCATCCTGCCCACCCACGTGGCCCATTCCAAAGCGATGGATAAGGACGCCAAGCCGAATGCCGTCCAACGCAAGTTCGATGCCCTGATGAACTTCCTGCGGGATACGCTCTACGCTCCGCTACTGGCCTGGACGATGCGCTACAAGTTCTTGACCCTGTCCATTTGTCTGGCCGTTCTATTCCTCAGCGTCGGCATGGTCGGGGGCGGCTTCGTAAAAACAACCTTCTTCCCCATTATTGAGGGTGACGATGTATCGGTAACCCTGCAGCTACCCGCCGGTACGCCCGAAGAGAAGACCAGGGAAGTGCTGACGCGCATTGAGGCCGCCGCCGAGCGGGTCAATCAGCGCATCAGCCGGGAGGCATTCGGTGACGGTCGGGAAGTGGTGGAGCGCATCGAGGTCAAGGTCGGTCCGACTACCTATCAGGGCAGCGCTACGATTGCCCTGCTACCCGGAGAGGACCGGGGGGATATCGCCCTGCGGGACGTACAGAACGCCATCCGCGAGGAGGTCGGACCGATCGACGAAGCCGAGATCCTCAGCTACGGGGGCCGCTCTTTCTTCGGGAAGCCGGTGAGCGTAAGTCTGGTCGGCAGCGATATTGAGGAACTCGAGCAGGCCACGATCGAAGTGAAGCGGGAACTCGAGCAGATGTCGGAGCTCACCGACGTGGTGGACAACGACCAGGAGGGGCTACGGGAGATCAACATCACGCTGAAGGAAAAGGCCCGTTACCTCGGACTGGATTTACAGGACATCGTCGGACAGGTCCGCTCGGCCTTCTTCGGTGCCGAGGTCCAGCGACTGCAGCGGGGCGAGGACGAGGTCCGCGTCTGGCTGCGCTACGGCGAGGAAAGCCGCCGGAGCATCGCCGACCTGAACGAAATGCGTATCCGCCTACCGACCGGTGGCGAGTACCCGGTATCCGAACTGGTCAATCTGGAACCCCAGCGCGGGGTGATCGCCATCAACCATACGGACGGGAAGCGGGAGGTGAAGGTCGAGGCGGACGTGGCGAATAACGCCGTTTCGGTAACCGATGTCAACGCTCTGGTGACCGATGAGATTATCCCCCGCGTACTCGCTGACTACCCCGGCGTATCGACGGTAGCCGACGGGCAGGTAAGAAATCAGCAGAAGACGGCGGCTTCGGTACAGATTGTCTTACCTGTCGTGCTAGCGCTAATGTTCTTCGTAGTCGCGCTGACCTTCCGTTCGGTGGGGCAATCGTTGGTGCTGTTTGCGCTATTGCCCTTCGGGCTGATCGGGGTTATCTGGGGGCACTGGCTGATGGGTAAGCCCATTTCCCTCTTTTCCGCCCTCGGTATCATTGCCCTCATCGGTATCATCGTCAACGACGGCTTGGTCTTCATCTCGACCTACAACGACAACATCCGCAGTGGGATGAGCATGATGGATGCCCTGAACGATGCCGGCCGCAGCCGCTTCCGCCCCATCCTGCTTACGTCGGTGACCACCTTTGCCGGACTGGCCCCCCTGCTGCTCGAGAAAAGCCGGCAGGCCCAGTTCCTCATCCCCATGGCTATCTCAGTGGCCTTCGGATTGCTAGCGGCTACCGTAGTACTGCTGTTACTGCTCCCCTCCCTGATCGTACTGCTTAACCGTTGGCGGGTCGCGATGCAACGGATGCGGACCGGCAGTAAGCCTGATTACCACGAGGTCGAACCCGCCTACCGCGAACTCGACGAGGATGGCAACGACCCGGACCGCCCCATCGGCATCACCCGCGTAGAAGCCTAAGCCCAGCGCATGCGTATCTGTATTGACATGGACGAAGTGATGGTGGATAACTACGTCCGCTACCACGAACTGTTTGAGGAGCGCTACGGTCGGCCGGTCGACCCCAGCGAGTACGCCGGGAAGAAGATCTATGACATGCCCGGTATCGACGGGATCCGCGAACGCCTGCACGAACCCGGCTTCTTCCGCCACCTGCCCCTGATGAAGGATGCCCGGGAGGTCGTGGA
>CAZKPE010000140.1:0-10442 GCA_964554545.1 uncultured Lewinella sp. | reverse complement strand
CCGTCGTTTGGGGGTTGAAGACAACCTCCAGGGCGAATTTGGTCAGTCGCGCCTCGATGTAGCGGCTGGCGGCGGCCGAGTCACCGGTCAGGGTGTTGCCCCAGTTGCCCTGGGGGTCGATGAGTAGCTCCTTCTGCCCCAGATTGACCAGGGCGTCTCCGATGGCGGCATCCCCGTGGGGGTGGTATTGCATCGTCTGCCCGATCACGTTGGCCACCTTGTGGTAGCGGCCGTCGTCCATCTCCTTCAGAGCGTGGAGAATGCGGCGCTGCACGGGTTTTAGCCCGTCCTCGATGGCGGGAACGGCCCGCTCCAGGATCACGTAGCTGGCGTAATCGAGGAAGTAATCCTCGTACATCCCCTTCAGACTGGAGGGGGATTCGTTGGTTTCGGTTCCGTGTTGGTCTTGCATTCGCTGTATTTCCCTCACCCCCGGCCCCTCTCCGGGGGAGAGGGGGGAAGGCTTCGATAGAGAGAGATCTTAAATTTCATGCTACAATAGTGCGCGTGCGAAGATACAAAAGTCCGATAATAAAACAAAATGTTTCAAACGGTCAGTAGCGGAGGGTTGCCAGCACCGCCGACGGGTCCAGGTAGGAATGGGCGGGTGGCGTTTTGAAACTTCTCCCACCAATGACGGTAACGATCTCCTGACCGCGATACAGTGGTAGCACACTCACCTTTTCCCGTAGCTGACTGCGCAATCGCTGCTCATCATTAACTACCGACCACTTACATTCCAGGGCGAGAATCCGCTTACCATCCAGGGATACCGCGAGCCCATCGATCTCCATCTGTCGGCCGTCGGTCCCGCGCCCCCACCAGCGGCGCATGGGCTCGAAGGCGCGCCCGTAGCCGCCCCGCCGCAGGGTGCTTCGGCAGAGTTCTTCCCAAAAGTCGGCGACGTAGCGTGGGAGTTCGGCGTCGATACGGTCCCAAACCATGTCGATCAAATCCTCGCTCAATTGGGACGTGTTGGGTAGAACGAAGCGGTAGTAAAAGGCCAGAAAGGGATCGGAGAGGCGGTAGAGTACCGTCTTACTCTTGCGCGGCGAGGCCCCATAGGGGTACTCTTTGCGCAAATAACCCAGTGCGATCAATCGTTTGATCGGCCGGTATAATTCGTTGGCCGGTTTCTGTAGCCGCCCACCCATTTCCGACAAGCGGTGCACCCCCTGGGCCACCATAGCCAGGATGGATATGGGTTGCGGCAGTTGGGTCAGGTCGTCCAGCAACAAACGGCGGGGTTCGTCATGGAGGGGGGCGGTAGGCTCCAGAATCCCACCAATAATCGCCCGTTTAAGGTCCGCATACCGGCTCCGTATTTCCCAGTAGCGCGGTACGCCCCCCCAGATGGCATACTCCGCGATCAACGCTTCCGCCGGCTGATTCGGTTGGGCATCCATCAGCCAGCCCGCCGGCAGCGGGCGAACGTGGATGATCTCGTCGGCCCGTCCGTATAGCGGTGCCGTACCGGAAAGGACGGTTCGGTGCATCATTTGCTGGCTCGATCCGCACAGGACCAGGTTGAATTGCCCGGCCTCCCGAACGTCCATCACCTGTTGAAGAATACTTGGCAAACTAGCATCGGAGCGGACCAGGTAAGAAAACTCGTCAATCGTCAGGGTAAACGGCTCGGTGACCCGGCTCTTTAGTACGGTGAAAAGCTGGGTATAGTCCGTATAGTTGACGGCGTCGAAAGCCGGAAATTTGCGAGCTAAGGCTTGAGCTAGCAATTGCCGTTGCAGCGCGGCTTCCCCCTCTATCGCTAAAAAATAGACGTCCCCCGGTCGTTGCAATCGCCGAAGCAGCGTGCTCTTCCCACAACGCCTACGCCCATACACCACGCCGAAGCTCTGTCGGCCAGCCACTCCATCCCAAATGCTGGAGAGGCGATTTACTTCACGTTGTCGATCGAGAAAATTCATAGGTTGTAGTAACTACAACTGTACCCGCTACAAGTTGTAGTTACTACAACATAGTTGGCGGATGGGCGAAGGCTACCGCCAACCCCCGGCCGACGAGTTTCCAATGGGCGACCCATCCGGCAGCTCCGGTGCCGCCACCGGTTCGTAGCTCTCGGGGTTGGCGAGGTAGCCGCGCACGAGCTGATTAAGGTAGACCTCGTGGGGGGTGAGGTTCTCTTCCGTGAATTCGCGGTACTCCAGGAGCCGGGCCAGGGCGGCGGCGCTGACGGCTTCGCTGATTTTGCGATTGGCGGCCAGTTGCAGCAGGTGGTGGGCCAGGCGGCGCTCGGCGGCCTCGGCGATAGCGCGGGCGTATTCGTCGCGGCGGTTCTCCCGGACCTGGCGGTCGGCGTAGTCGCTCACCTTGGCGAGGTAGTCTGTCAGGCTCGGCATGGCTTCGCCGTAGAGGACGCGCTGCTCGTGAATGCGCGCCAGCCGCTCGGGCTGTAGCAAAAAGGACAGGGAGTTATCCGCGGCGGCTCCGGCCATGGCCAGGGGGTCCAAGCCACCGCCGCTCTGGACGTTAAACAGTTCCCGGTTGCGACTGTAGCCCATGGCGGGGGGCGGGATCAGACTGGCCAGCCCCTCCGGCAGGCGCAGGGCGGTGGGGGAGATAGTCTGTAGCAGCGCGTCGGTGGCTACCTCCTGGCGGGACGGGTCAGTGGGCTGGTAGTCCGGCCGCTGCCCCGCTACCCGCACCCCGTAGTCGTACTCGTAGCCCCCGATCATCTTGGCTACGGCCTCGACTTGGTATCGGTGCATGAGGTAGACGGGCACCAGCACGCTCTCTAGTTCCGACAGGGGGGTGCCGACGGGGATGTTCTTTTCGCTGAAACGCTGGAGGGCCGTCTTTCGCAATTCCAACAGACGCCGGAGTTCGGCCACGGGGTCGCTGCCGTTGTCCCAGAGGTGACCGGCGGGCTGGCTGCTGCCCCGGGGACGGGCGTCCGCATCCGAGATGTACCGCAACCCCATGCGCTCGTTCTCATTTAAAATTTCGGTTAACTCCGCACCTGCGCGCCGCCGCCCAAAGTCTTGGTAGCCGTAGAGGATGGTGCGCTTGTCCCACTCTCCGATACCGGTAGCGTAGGCCTCGCTGAAGTCCATCTCGCCATTTTCCTGTAGGGTGACGTAGGGGTGGGGGTAGTCCATGACCGAGGCCCGGTTGTTGGTGCTGGCGGCGAAGTTGTGGGCCAGTCCCAGCGTGTGGCCGACCTCGTGGGCGCTCAGTTGCCGCAGCCGCGCCAGGGCCAGTTCTTGTAGTCGGGGGTCGGGGGTGGTGCCGTCCGTACCGTAGGCCTCGATGAGCCCCTGGGCGATGAGGAAGTCCTGCCGTACCCGCAGACTGCCCAGCAGCACGTGCCCCTTGATGATCTCGCCCGTGCGGGGGTCGGTGACCGAACTGCCGTAGCTCCAGCCCCGGGTGGAGCGGTGGACCCAGTTGATGACGTTGTAGCGCACGTCGAGGGGGTCGGCGTCTTCGGGCAGCACCTCCACGCGGAAGGCATCGCGGTAGCCGGCTGCCTCGAAGGCCTGATTCCACCAGCGGGCACCCTCCAGCAGGGCGGAACGGACGGGCTCGGGGGCACCGCGATCCAGGTAGTAGACGATGGGCTCGACCGGCTCGCTCATCTCCGCTTCCGGGTTCTGCTTGCGCAGGCGGTGGCGGGTGATGAAACGCTTGGTCAGCGGCTGATCGATCGGCGTGGCGTAGTCGGCGTAGCTGGTGGGGTAGTAGCCCGAGCGGGGGTCGAAGGGGCGGGGCTCGTAGTCGTCATCGGGCAGCTCGATGAAGCTATGGTGCATTCGCAGGGTGAAGCTCTCGGAGGTGGGGGTGACGTTGCGTACCTGTGAGGCCGTCGGCTCGCCCACGAAGGTGATGGTGGCCTCGAATTCGCTATTTTTCGGGAAGTTCTTCGTGTTTCCGGGGTAAAGCGCGCTGCGGTCGGCGTCGATCTTGTAGGTGCCCTGTTTGCGGGCCTTGAGGCGGGCGGCCACGCCATGGGCGTCACTCATAAGCAGGTCGCTGAGGTCGATAAGTACGCGGTCGTCCTCTTTGGCCACCACCTTGAAACCTTCCAGTACGGACTGGGCGAAGGCCTCTTCCACGCTGCGGGCCTCGGCGGGGTTATCGGAAATAGCGCGGTAGTTGAGGTTGCGTTGCTGCAGCAGCACCTTCGGCCCGACCCTTTTGAAGCTCACCACGCGGGTATCGCCGAGCTGGTTGCGGTCCAGGCCGATGTCGTTGCTACCCAGCCCGGCGGCCAGGGAATTGACGTAGAGGAAGTCCTCATCAAAGCGGTCGATCTCCAGGTACACCTTGCCTTCCTCCTCGCTCCAGTAGAAGGGGAAGTAGCCGTCGCGGCGCTCCATCTCCGCGGTCTTTTCGGCGATGGTGGGGGTGGATTTTTTGTCCTTATCCTGGCTCAGGAGGGGGAAGCTGAGCAGGAGGGTGAGGTAGAGGAGAGTCTTCATTTGCCGGAAGGTAGCTTACGGGTGAAAGGTACGAAGGCGGGCGGCGGTGCGCAGGTGCAAGCAAAGGTCGAGGGCCTCTGGGTCGAGCTATCAAAAGACAGCTTACGCATAAAAGATACGAAAGCGGGCGGCGGGGCGCGGGTGCAATCAAAGGTCGAGACCCTCCGGGTCGAGCTCAGTTGCTCGGACCATAATAGCGCGACAAAAGCAAGCAGCTTCCATGTCGCAAGACATTTGTTGAGAATAAGGTCTTTCCCCTCCGCGCCATTTGGGGTAGGGGTCCCAAATGGTAACCTTCGGGGAACAACCTTCAAGCAAAGCGATACGGTCTAGCAGTACAATAGTTTATAGAACCTTAAACATCAAAAATTACAATTTTTTGGTTAGTAAGTTTTGTTTATAATCATATGGTGTATATATTTGGCCTATAAATGCCCCTCACAACTTCTCCATGCTCCTCACCATCACCGACGAAACCCTAACCGGCACCCCGATCCGAGCCCTGGAACTCGACGTACCGGGGCACTCCGTCACCGTCCGCGAACTGATCGCCTCCCGCGTTACCGCCGAAGTGGAACGCTACAATAAAAGTACCGCTACCGTATTTCAGGGTTTGGTCCAGCCTACGGAGACGGAGCGCCTGCTAAATAGATTGGGTAAACAGCAAGTGCGGACCATCGACGCCGAACGGCAGATCTACGTAGCGCTGGATGCCTTTCAGAAGAACGGCTTTCTACTTCTGGTCGACGACGTACAGCTCGACGAACTGACCCAGCGGGTAGAGCTGCACGCCGGTAGCCAGGTCAGCTTCATTCCCCTCACCCCCCTCATCGGCGGATAAATAACGGACCATGGGAATTAAAGAACGCCTGAAACGGTTGCTGCAGTCCACCCCACCGCCGCCGGCCCCGACGGACGAGCAAAGCCAGCTACTGAACCGCCTATTCGTCGAGGCCAGGGCCGCTACCGCTCAGTCCGCCTGGTACTACGACATCACCTATAGTCAGCTCCCCGCCTACCAGGAACTGAAGCAACGGGCCCCCGCCTGGCGGAAGACCTTCCTCTTCCGTACGCTGGACCGGCTTGTCAGTAACACCTACCCAGCGGAGGTTAGGCGACTCGATGAGACAAAACAGAGAAACTACTACGGCATCCGCTACGCCCACGAGCGGCTGTACGAACTACTGATCCGTTCGAACTACCCCTTTACGGAAGAAGAGCTGTTGCAACTATTTTCCACCTACCGTAGCGGCTCACCAAAGACGTACCCAAACTTCTCCAGCTGGCCCCTCGGCTCGACTTTCCGCCACGTCGACCGGTACGTGAAGCAGCACGGGTTCACGGAATCGCTGGGCAAGAAGCTCCGCGGTATGCTGGCTTGGCCCGAACTACACGTCAACCCCCACGGCTATATCGCGGAGGCCGTGACCAAACTGCGGAACCGCATCGAGCTTCTCCTGGAAGAGGCCATGAACGACAGCGCACGGCCCGTCCCCTACCGGCTACCCACCGACCGCCTGGGCGCGGTGATCGAATCCTCACTCGCCACCCTGCCGATGAGCGAGCGCGACGAATGGCACCGCCTCTTCCACCACTGCGGGAAGGCGACGGCGGGCAGACCGTCCAAGAAATTTCGGAAGGAGGCCCGCGAACTGACCGACCGCATCGGAACCGACGCCCACCGTTCGCTCGTGCGGCAGTGGGTGGACTTCGTGGCCGGCCTGGATCCGGAATCCGTAAGATCGCTATCGGGGAATGATCGCGCACCCGCCGAATACTACCTTCACGACGCGCTCCTCGACAAGGACGCCGCCCAACTACTGAAAGGATTGATCTGGACGCTCGTCCGTTACCACGACCGGGAAACCCTGGCGGCGGTGGGCCGGATGGCCGAACGGGCCTACCGCAAGATCCCCGGCGTAGGCCCGGCTGCCGCCGCCCCGGGCAATGCCTGTCTTTACGTTCTGGCCCACAGTAAGGGGGCGGAGGGGCTCAGTCACCTCTCCCGCCTCAAGCAGCGCGTCACCCAGACCAACACGCGCAAGCTGATCGGCCGCTACCTCGAGGAAGCCGCCGAGCGTCAGGGCCTTACCATCGACCGGCTGGAAGAACGGGTGGTACCGGATTTCGGGCTGGTAGATGGCGGCAAGGAAGTCCGTTTCGGGGACTACACCCTGCGCATTCGCATCCTTGAACTGGGTAAAGTGGAACAGCGGTGGATACGGCCGGACGGGAAGACGCAAAAGTCCGTGCCCTCCGCCGTCAAGGACTCTGCCCAGCACCAAAAGCGGTTAAAGAAGGAGCGGGCCACAGTTGCTCTTATCAAAAAGCAGCTCACCGCCCAGCGCGATCGCATCGACCGACTATTTCGGGCCGATCGCAGCTGGAAATATGCCGATTTCATTCGCTACTACCTAGAGCACGGCCTGCTGACGTTCCTTAGTCAGCGGCTGATCTGGATAATTGAAACGGAAGGTAGCCCGGTCACCGTCCTTCGCCGGGAGGGAAGCTGGACGAACGTAAGCGGAACCGTGATCCCCGAGCCGGCCCCGGAGAGTACCATCACCCTCTGGCACCCCATCGACGGCAGTCGGGACGAGGTACTCGCCTGGCGGGATCGCCTACTCGGGCTGGAGGTGAAGCAACCGCTGAAGCAGGCCTACCGGGAAATCTACCTGCTGACCGATGCCGAAGTCAACACCCGGACCTACAGCAACCGTATGGCCGCCCACCTGCTGAAGCAACACCAGTTCAATGCCCTGGCCAAGCAGCGGGGCTGGACGTACTCCCTCCTCGGAGCTTTCGATCACGGCATGTGGGACGTGCCGGCCTCCGTCGAACTCCCCCACTACGGGATCACGGCCGAGTTTCACGTGGACGAGGTGAATAGCGAGGATGATATGACGGCCGTCGGCATGTGGAGTTACGTAGCCACCGACCAGGTCAAATTTCGCCGCACGGAGAACGAGAACGAGAACGATTACCTGAACCTGGTGGATGTGCCCCCCCTCGCCTTCTCGGAGGTGATGCGGGACGTCGATCTCTTCGTAGGCGTCTGCAGCGTCGGCAACGACCCCCAGTGGCGGGACAATGGCGGGCTACGGCAGTACCGGGACTACTGGACGAACTACAGTTTCGGCGACCTGAACGAAGTCGCCAACACCCGCCGCGATATCCTCGAAAAGCTACTGCCCCGCTTGAAGATCGCGGCCGTGTCCCGGATCGACGGCCGCTTCCTGCGCGTACGGGGGAAGTTGCGGGAGTACAAAATCCACCTCGGCAGCACCAATATCCTTATGGAGCCGAACGACCAGTACCTCTGCATCGTGCCGGGCAGGGGGAGCAGCCTGAAATCGAACATCTACCTCCCCTTCGAGGGCGACCGGGGCCTGTCGATTATCATCAGCAAAGCATTTCTGCTGGCGAAGGACAGGGAGATCGACGATCCGACGATCACCAGTCAAATTCGCCGTCGGTGAGCGATCGGTATGCGGTGCAGGAACGACTGCCGGAGGTCGGGCCGGCGGGGCAGCAGCGGCTCGGGCGGGTCCGCATCACGGTAGTGGGGGCCGGTGGGTTGGGCTGCGCCGTCCTGCAGCAATTGGCGGGATTGGGAATTGGGACCATTCGAATCATCGACGGGGACACCGTGGCGCTGGGCAACCTGCAGCGACAGTTGCTCTACCGGGAAGGGCACGTCGGTCGGTACAAAGCCGAGGTAGCGCGGGAGGAATTGCAATCGCGTAATTCTACCATTACGGTAGAGGCGACGGTTGAGCGACTGACGGAAGCAAATGCAGCCGATCTACTTGCCGGCAGCGATGTGGTGATTGACTGTACCGACAACCTGCCCGCCCGCCTCGCCACGGATGCTTACTGCGCCGATCGCGACTGTCCGCTCGTTTACGGCGGCGTGCGGGGCTTCACCGGTCAGGTCAGCGTATTCAACTACCGGGGGGGTGCGTCCTTTCGCTCCACCTTCCCCGATCTGCGCGAGGGACTCACCTGTTTGGATTCCGGGGTGCTGGCCCCCGTGGTCACCGTGACCGGCAGCCTGCAGGTAAGCGAGGCGGTGAAAATCGTGCTGGGTCGGGAGGGGGTGCTACAGGGGGAGTTGGTGGCGTTTGATTTGCTGGGGCCTACTTTTCGGCGTTATCGGCTCAAAAATAGCCGCACTCAGTGTTCGTGATCCAGCATTCCCCTTACCCGAACCCGAAACGACTCTCCTAGCAACCGGCGATCTGACAGGCTGTATATCGCTGAGTCCTGGGTCGTGGCAAACGTTTTATCACGTAGCGTCTCCAGCAGTTCTTCCCGGCAGCGGTTCGGTTTGTCGTAGCTGGAAAGGAAGTTGGCGAAATAGTACGCATTGGTGAATCCGAACTTGCCCGCCATCTTCCGGGCCTGTGCTGCGTCCGTCCAGAGGTAGTTGGCAGTCCGGTCCCAGTTGTTGTGTAGACTGGTGCGAAGCACCCGTTGCCGCCCCTGCTCGCGCAAATCGGCATACGTTAGCTCGGTGCTGGCGACTAACTGGCTGTCGCGGGCGTCCAGAAGCAATTGTTGCTCGATGTTATCCGTAAGGGTCGCATAGCTGAATTCGTATACCGCTCTGCGATCGAGCATACAGTCTTTTCCTATGCGAGCCGGGCGGGCACAACAGCTAAGGATAACAACTATTAACGGGGCGGTTAACCTTAATTTATAGGTCAACAATTTGAATCGCGCAATTTCAATATGTAGCTACGGTTTGGCGGGTAAAGATAGGTCGGGCGGCGGGGCGCGGGTACAATCACCACCGGTAACCGATCAGCGCGCCCACGCCGAGTTGGTTCTTGGGGCCGTCGCCGAAGCGGCTGTAGTCGGCTTTGATCGATAGGGTGAGGTGGTTGAAGAGAGTGTAGCGGGCGAAGAGTTGAAGGGTGGGGGTGAGGTGATCGTAATGAACCTTGTTATAAATCGCTCGATAGAACCCTTCCGGATAGCCGATGTGGGGTACAATTTTTTCAATATAATACTCTCCTCCCGAATCACTTAAGCTTCGACGCCTGTGTAACCCAATTCGTGGCGTAAGTGAGAAGTTCGTTCCACTGATTATATCATAACCGTAAGTAAGACTTACTGCCTTAAAAGATCTCCACTGCAAAAAGCCAATAAGGAACTCACGGTTTGCTTCCGTTTCAAAACTAAAGGGTCCGATTCCGTCTTCATTATGCTGGCAAATGTAGCAATGCTGAAATTCGTCATAGGATATAGCAATGCTATGCTCTTTGTATCCTACGGTTGCAGTCAATAGTGGAATAGGTGGTTTTTGTCGGAAAATATCCCACCATCTATGGTCGATATGCATACCTCTCCCATCCATAAAGGTATAGGCCGAGCTACCAACCTCAAACGATAGGTGGAATGGCCGCTCCTTTTTCTGTCCGCACAGACTTATTGGGAGCATCCCCAACAGTAACCACACCGCAAATAGTGATAATTGATACATTGATTCAATTCCTTAGCAGGACTGACGGAGTCGGGTTTAATGCGCGAGGCAACTATGCGTCCGTCAGCCCCCCGCACATTAGTATTTAACGAACCTGGATAGGCCGGAATGGCGTCCGTCCGTGCTCACTAGTCGTACGAGATAGGTTCCGGGCGGCAAGTCGGCAACGTGTACTGGCCGCGAGGTCGTTGTATTTCGTACCGATTTTGCGATCCGACCGCTCATATCCGTGACCGTGACGTTAATTTCTAAATAGGATTCGATACCGAAACGGATCTCTCGTATTGCTGGATTTGGATAGGTAGTAATCTGAATTATATTCAGTTCGTCTTCCAAGAGTTTTGCGCGATTGTCGGCCAGTTGTTCACCTTCCGGCCCCGTTCGGCAAAATTCAATCCAGGGATCGCAATCGGTGTCATCTTCGAGGCACTGTTCGATTCTAACCGTGACGGACTCGCTTCCCCCCAGACTGGAGGTCGCCGTGATCAGTACGGACTGATTCCCCGTCAGGA
>CAZKPE010000139.1:0-10482 GCA_964554545.1 uncultured Lewinella sp. | reverse complement strand
TTATCGGTCTTCGACTTCTCGTCGATGTTCCAGTAACGGGGGATGTAGATGCCGTTCGGCCGCCGACCTTTGTAGTAGCGGTCGTCGAAGCCCTCCACCCGCCCCGTGGCCCCCGAGCGGTAGGTGTGGTCCATGAGGTTGTGGCCGAGCTCGCCGGAGTCGTTGCCGAGGCCGTTTTCGAAGCGCTTCGACCTGGAGTTCAGCATAATTTGGGTGGTCGACAGGGCCGAAGCGTTCAGGAAGATCACCCGGGCCTTGTAGTCGATCACCTCACTGGTTTCGGCATCGATGACCCGCACGCCCGTGGCTTTCCCCTTCCGGTCGTCATAGATCACCTCCGGCACGATGCTGAAGGGGCGGATCGTCAGATTCCCGGTGGCGTGGGCCGAGGGCAGGGTGGTGGCGTTGGAGCTGAAGTAGGCCCCGTACGGACAGCCCCGGCTACAGCGATTACGGTACTGGCACTTGCCGCGACCGTTGTGGGGCACGGTGAGGTGGGCGCAGCGGCCGATGATCATATTACGGCCGGGGAAGTTCTTTTCGATGCGGGCCTTGACGTGCTTTTCGACCACGTTCATCTCCATCGGTGGCAGGAAGTGGCTGTCGGGCAGTTGCTTCAGCCCCTCCTTCGAGCCGCTGATGCCGGCGTACTTCTCCACGTAGGTGTACCAGGGCTCGATATCGCGGTAGCGGATGGGCCAGTCGACGCCGTGGCCGTCCTTCGCGTTGGCCTCGAAGTCGATCTCGCTCCAGCGGTAGGTCTGCTTGCCCCACAGCAGGGAGCGGCCGCCCATTACGTGAGCGCGTATCCACAGGAAGGGCTTGACTTCGGTGTAGGGGTTTTCGCGGTCGTTAGCGTGAAAATGTTCGGTATCCTGCCCGACGAAGCCGGAGCGGATGCTCTTGTAGTGCTTGTCCTGCTGCTCGGCGGTGAGGCCGCCCCGGAGTTCCATGTCCCAGGGGTCCAGGTTCATGGTGGGGTAGTCCTTGACGTGCTCCACGATGCGACCGCGTTCCAACACCAGCGTCTTGAGGCCCTTTTCGGTCAGTTCCTTGGCCGCCCAGCCGCCGGAGATGCCGGAGCCGACCACGATAGCGTCGTAGGTGAGGGCCTTGTCGGCGTCGATATTGTAATTCGCCATGTGTGCAGTGATGGAGTAGAAAGGGCCTAATTTACCATTACAATCCTCAAACCTCTTTATGCGTCTGCTACTCTTATCCCTATTTCTCGTTTTTAGCGCGGTCGCCGCGTCATCAGGGGTAGAGGCTCCTGATGTAAGCCAATCGGTAGGGAAACCGAATGTGTTGATGATCAGCATCGACGACTTGAACGACTACGTCGGCTTTCTGGGCGGGTACGCAGGTGCAATCCATACGCCGAACCTCGACCGACTGGCCGCCCGGGGCGTAGCCTTCACGAATGCCCACGTACAGGCCCCGCTCTGCGGACCGAGCCGCGCCAGTCTGCTCAGCGGACTGCGGCCCTCCACCACCGGGGTGTACGGGATGATCGACGACGATAGCCTGCGGAACGCCAGTCCGGCACTTGAAGACATCATTTTTCTGCCGGAGTACTTCGCCGATCACGGCTACCGGACGCTGGGTATTGGCAAGATCTTCCACCAACACGCCCCGGAGGGGGTATTTGCCGAGAGCGGCGGCCGCTACCCGGGGTTCGGTCCGCTGCCGGAGGAACGGTTTCGTTGGTCGGGTCTTACCGATCGTCCCGGCTTCGGGCGGACCTCGACGGATTGGGGTGCTTTTCCCGACCGGGATACGCTGATGCCCGATTACGCCTCGGCAAATTGGGCCGTCGAGCAACTGGGAAAAGATCATGCGAACCCCTTCTTCCTGGCGGTCGGCTTCCTGCGGCCCCACGTACCCCTCTACGTGCCGCCCGCCTGGTTCGAGCTGTATCCCCGCGATAGCATCGTGCTGCCGCCCTATTTCTCCGCCGACACCGCCGATCTGCCCACGATGGCACACCAAATCAACGACCTGCCGATGATGCCCTCCACCGACTGGGCCATACGTAGCGGGGAGTGGACGGCCATCCTGCAGGCCTACCTGGCCAGTATTTCCTTCGTCGACGCCCAACTGGGCCGCATCCTGGACGCACTGGAGGCTAGTGACTACGCCGACAACACCATCATCGTTCTATGGTCTGACCACGGCTACCGGATGGGGGAAAAGGGCACCTTCGCTAAGCACTGTCTGTGGGAGACGGCTACGCGGGTCCCCTTCATCGTGGCTGGCCCGGGTATCGAGGCCCGCCGTATCGATCAACCGGCGGAGCTGTTGTCCATATATCCCACCCTACTGGAGCTGGCCGGCCTGCCCGCCTACCCCCGCAACGAGGGCCGTAGCCTGGCCGGCCTGATCCGGGGGACATCGGATGTCGACCCCGCCGCCGTGGCCATCACCACCTTCGGCTACGGCAACCACGCCGTGCGCACGGCCCGCTACCGCTACATTCGCTATGAGAACGGGGGGGAGGAACTCTACGACCACGCAAGCGATCCGGAGGAATGGTTTAATTTGGCTACCGCACCTGTCCCGATAGCTATCGGGACGCCCATACTGCAACGATTGCGGAATCACCTACCCACCGATGCCCCCTGGGCAGCCGCCTCCTCCTACGATTGGCAGCCCTACTTTGCCGAGCAGAAAGCCCGTCGCTAGTCTCACGTTCACGTAAGCTTTCTTACCAATATCTTATTGTAGGCCGGGAGGGAGAACCCGGCGACGGTTTGGCACCTTACCCGTTCGGAGCTTAAGGTGAATGTAATATGCACAACTATTTTCTGGCGTTCTGTCTACTGATCGGCGGTCTGCTAGGTGGCCAGTCGCAAACCTACGCGCTGCGGGGGGGTAGCTTCAGCCACGAGCGGTACATCGAAACTACCGACATCCTCCTGGAACCCTACATCTCTTACGAATACGAGATCGTAGCCCCCCACGACCGGGATACCTTCATTTACCTTGCCCCCCGGGCGGAAACCATGGTGATCACGAGGGTAGAAGCCGACACCCTGGACCGTCGCTCCCAGGTGAGGGGAGCCTTCTACGTGACCGAGCCGGAAACCCTGCAGGTACTTTACCACGCCCCCGACCTCAGGCCTAGCCGGAGCAAAACGGGCGGCTATATCCGGATTGACGGACGGGGTAAAGTGAAGGGCCGGCCAAAAAAGCGGTATTACTACGACTACACCGTTGCGACCGAGCTGGTCCGCCAGCCCATCCAAGAGGCCCTGGTGGCGAAAAACTGGACGGATAACGCCTTTAAGCTCAAGGGCGGGGCGGGCATGCGCCTGAACCTCTACAACAGCAACGACATCCCGGTGGGGCGGGCCGACTACGTCGATCTGTCCGCCCCAATCCGTACCAGAGGGTTTCAGTATCTGACCATGGAGGTGACGCTAGCGAACTCCGTTTCCTGCGACTTACACAGTTTCGTATTAGTGGCCAGTGAACGGCCGGGCCTGGTTGACCCCGTCAGATCGCATCCGATACCGAGCATACGCGAGAATAACTCGGCTACTTTTTACCTGCGGCTACCCGATACGCTGAGCAGTATCCGTTCTCTAGGTCTGATGTTTGTCGGGCCGGGCACGGATTATTCCAGCCAGGACCGGTGTCAGCTTGACGTCAGCCAGGTAGCCCTGCAAAACCGACCCCTGGAGATTGGCGAGGGGGAGGCCGGGGCCGTCATCAAGCACATCCTTTCATCCGCCTCACCGGGAGATACCCTTGACTTCGGCTTCCGGCCGATCTACCTGGGGGAACGGGTCGACTTCGGTGACCTGGCCGACCTGACGGTACAGAATTTGTTTCTCTACGACACCGTCACCCGCGGGCCCAACCGGGGAAACAGCCAGCACTGGATCAGCCTGTCCAACGGGCGTAACATCACCCTGCGGAACACCACCATCTTCGGGGCCAGGAACGAGCGAACGTACGAAATACCGCGGGGAGACACCGTAGCCCTGGAACGCTGGGTATCCCGTCATTACGATCCCAGGGTGGGGCCGACCAACCGTATCGATATGTGGGGGCACGCGGCGGGGGATACCCTGCAGCTTTTCTGGGATAGCAAGGAGAAATTCGCTCCGAGCCAGGATCACACCCGGCCATTCCTGAGTCGGGTGGCCCCCTCGGCGGATACGGTGAGGTGGAATTTTCAACTTCCCCACCCCAGCTACCGCTACCGGGTCAGGGTAAGCTCACCCGGTAAGCAGGCCGGAAAGGTGACGGTCAACCCCTGGGACGTGACCGACCACATCTATGCCTACGAGTTCTCGAGCGGGTTCAAGGCGGGCGAGGGAGCCCGGAACGTACGCGTCTACAACTCCCACGTAGAAACCCTGCTCGGCGATGGCCTGCAACTTTCTCCCGGCCTGGATAGCATCCTCTTCAGGGGATTTACCTCGGTCGGGATGGGGCGGCAGGGCATTTCCGTCAATGGAGGGTACAACATCGCCCTGTACGACTTCGAGATCGACCGCGCCGGTCGTTCGCTTTTCGACGTGGAACCCTACGACGACCACTGGCTAGTGTACCGGATGAAAGTGCGGAATTTTCACCTGCGCAACGCCATGGCCCTGGGCTATATATCGGGTCACGATAAACGGGTGTTCCACGCCGACGTGGACGGCTTCTACTGTCACGAGAACGTAGACCAGTGCTGGCGCGGCGGTACGATGTATGGGAGAATACGCAATGTGCACGGCCGCGACCTCTCTATGGGAGGGCGGGAAACGGTAATTAGTGAAATTGTAACCAATTCATTCCGCCTGAATGGGGGAGACACCAAGGTCACCCCCTTCGGGGATACGGTGCGCATGGGCTATAACGTGCTGAAGAACTCCCTCATTAAAAAGAGGAGTTTCGAGGATGGGGACGGACTAATCGTCACCGACAGCACGAATCGGGTCGAGAACGTACGCATTTCCGCCGACCGCATGGTACCCGAATACAACGACCGCTTCGGCCTGACGAAAATCGCCCCGAATACCCGGGTCGACAATCTGGTCAGGGAAGATTTGGAGACATTTTTCCCCAATATGCTTCCCGAAAATTACGATGCCCCCATCGGCAAAATTTCCGCCCGCCTGGAAAGTCGGCGAAAGACTTACCGCGGCTCCCTGGATGGTAAGTATACCTATCGGGCGGAAGTCCTCGTGCCCGGCGATAGCCCACGAAAAGTGCCGCTCGAAGATGCCGTCACCGTGCAGTATGACCGGGACAACAAGTCGGGTGAGCGCCTCTATTTCAGAAAATGGCGGGATATCGCAAACGGCCGCTTCTACCAGGAATTCAACCTCTACCGCTACCCCGAGGGCAGTGACACCCCCGATACCGTGTACCGTATCCGCAAAACCGGAGAGGATGCGGCTAATTCGGACTTCGAGATGGTAGACACCGGCGATACCCTGATCGTACTCAAAAGCGGCGGCTACTACGGCTACCCCACCACGGAGATAGATGGGGAGCGCTACGTATACTTCAAGGCCGAAAAATGGGACGGCCCCCTCAGGCCATAGCCCCACGCGAACAGCCCGACGTCCTTTACATCACTAATCCCATGCCATGTACCGTCTGCTTCCCCTCCTGCTCCTGCTCAACGCCTGCGAAAAATCGGACACCCAGGATACGGAGGCCGGGCAGATACTTGCGCGCGCCATTGCCTACCACGACCCCGACGGCCGCTGGAGCACCTTCGATGAAACGATCGTGATGGGGCAGGGCGACCGCCGCGACACCCTCACCATCGACCTACCCGGAGACTACTTCCACTTCACCAACGGAGCTGAACAGTTGACCGTAGATGGCGACCGCTGTAGCGGCGACTACATTGACCGCGGCACGCAGGAGCGCACGACGGTCGCCGACACCGCCCTCGACAGTGAAGCCTGCGCCCGCCCCCGCCTCATGCGCGACTACCACACCTACCTGACCGGTCTGCCAATGAAACTACGCGACCCGGGCACCCCACTGAAACCGACCGTGGAGCGGACCGAATTTCACGGCACCGACTACCTCATGCTCACCGTCAATTACCCCAAGGAGGGGGGGACCACCGAGACCTGGAACTTCTTCTTCAATCCCGTCACCCACGCCCTGGGTGCCTACCAGTTTTACCGCTCCGATAAGCCGGAGGGGGGCGAATATTTGCTGCTCGACGGTGAAATCGAAGTAAACGGCATCAAGCTGATTAAGGAGCGAGCCTGGTTCTATCGGGAGAACGATCGTCATTTGGCTACGGATGTGCTGATTGAAGTTCTTTGACCGACCTTGCACCTGACTTATACCGGGCTTACGTCCGGGGGCCCCACCCCGGTCGACGCTTCCCCCCGCTGACGCTGCCGCCCGCACTATTTTCGGCGGATTGCATCCACCGCTAGCATGATGCTCCTTCCAGGAGCAATACGCTACCGCCCCGCACCCCGTAACTAACACCCAACACCCGAACATCCCGCCACTCAACAACCCCCTTACCCGTCCACTCAACACCCCCCCCATGACTAAATCCTTCCCCGAAAACTTCACCTGGGGCACCGCCACCTCCGCCTACCAGATCGAGGGGGCCTGGCAGGAAGCCGGAAAGGGGATGCACCTCTGGGACGTTTTCGCCCATACCCCCGGAAAGGTGGCCCGCGGCGAAAACGGCGACCGGGCCTGCGATCACTATCACCGCTTCCGGGAGGACGTGCGGATCATGGCCGAGCTCGGGCTCAAAACCTACCGCTTCAGCATCTCCTGGACGCGCATCCAACCCGACGGGATGGGGGAGGTGAATCAGGCCGGTATCGATTTCTACAATGCCCTGATCGACGAGCTGATCGCCCACGGCATCCAACCCTGGATCACCCTCCACCACTGGGACCTACCCACCGCCCTGCAATTCGAATACGACGGCTGGTTGGGGAAGGAGACGACCGATTACTTCGCCACCTACGCCCGCATCTGCTACCGACACTTCGGCGACCGGGTGAAGCACTGGATCACGCTGAACGAAAGCTGGGTCATCGCCATGCTGGGTTTTCACGATGGGGTCTTCGCGCCGGGGCGGAAGTCGGAGAGCGAGCCCTACCGGGTGGCCCACCACCTGATCCTGGCCCACGCCAAGGCCGTGCGGGTGTACCGAGAGGAGTTCAAGGCCGAACAGGGTGGCATCATCGGCATGACGAACAACTGCGACTGGCGGGAGCCGAAAACCGATAGCGCTGAGGACCGGGCCGCCGCGCAAAGGTCATTGGAGTTCTTCCTGGCCTGGTTCACCGACCCGATCTACTTCGGCGACTACCCGGCCGGAATGCGCGAACGGGTGGGGGAGCGGCTACCCGAGTTCACGGCGGAGGAAAAACGCCTCATAAGGGGAAGCTCCGACTACTTCGGCCTGAACCACTACAACACCATGTACGCCAGCCACGTGCCGGAGGGGCGGGAAGTCGAGAACTACGTGTACAGCAACGCCGGCATCTTCGCCGATCAGCGGGTCGCCCTGACCGCCGACCCGGACTGGGAGCTGACCGATATGCAGTGGCCGGTGGTACCCTGGGGGCTACGGAAGTTACTGCTTTGGATCAGCGACCGCTACGATAACCCGCCGATCTACATCACCGAAAACGGCTGCGCCACCCCCGATGAAGTGGTGGACGGCCGCTGCGCCGACCCCCGAAGGCAGCGCTTCCTGGAGGGGTACATCGGCGCCGTACACGAGGCGATCGAACAGGGGGCGGACGTGCGCGGCTACTTCGTCTGGTCGCTGCTCGACAACTTCGAGTGGGCCAGCGGCTACGACAAGCGCTTCGGGATGGTGCACGTCGACTTCGATACGCTGGAGCGGACGGTGAAGGAGTCGGCCCACTGGTACGGCAAGGTGATGGAACGGAACGGGCTGGGGTAAACGAAGGGTGCCATACCGAGGAACATACCGTAAAACCACCGGCCCCAATTTCCCGTTCAAGCTTCTTATTTTATTCCCAGCATGGTAACCACCGAGGCGGCCCCCGTCGCTCATTACATCCTGCCGGCACCCCGCCTGCGCTTCATCCGTATCGGTGGCCCCCTGTGGCTGCTGGGCTGGGGAGCGGGACTTTACGGGGCCGTAATCGCTTTCGGTAACGGGCACCGGGGATATGCCCTGCTCGACGTATTCCTGTTTTCCTGGCTGACGCTCTGGATCATCGGGGGAGTGTTGATCTTCGGGCTGGTCCTCTGGGCTTTCCTCGGGCGCGAACACCTCGCGATTACGCCGGACACCCTGAGCCTGCAGCGCTGGGTAGGCCTTCCCGGCCCTATACATAAGTTTCCGCTGGGTGAAATTGAAAAGGTGCACTTCCGGGAGATGCCGACGAACCTGCTGCTGGCCAACAGCCGCTGGTCGCCACTGGGCATCGGACCCGGTAAGATCCGCTTCACCCACCGGGGGCGCGACTATTCCTGCGGGCTCGGGCTGACCGACGAGCGGGCCAGGGAAATCGTCGACGCCCTCAACCGTCGCACCCGATCGTAAGCTGAACTGCACAACTTCGCCCCCTGAATTGCCGTCTTTATGGGTATGCGACCGCTTCTTTTCTTTCTCCTTACCGTATTCGCTTGCACCTGCGCCCCCGCCCTCGCCCAAACGCTCACGGTGAGCGACGAAATTCCCATGCGCAACGACACCGAGTACACCCTGATCGGCAAACTCGGCGGACAGGTCCTGCTCCTCGAAGACCGGGAGAATAAACATCTGCTGACCGCCTACGGGCGCACGATGAACGTGAGCTGGGACAAGGAACTTGACCTACGTGGTCGTAATATCCGACTACTGCACACCGTGGCCGATCAGGATGGGTCCGGCTTCCACCTGCTCTACCTCTACCGGGAACGCGGGAAAAATTTCCTGCAACTGGACCGCTACAACCCCGCCGGTAACCTGCGCGACAGCATGACGCTGGTCGACTTCGGGCTGTTCACCACCACCCCGGAGGACGAGATCGTCCGGTCGGAAGACGAAACCAAACTGCTCCTGATGCTGGTGGAACAACAGAGCGCCCCCCGCTACATCGGCGTCGACCTGGACAGTATGCGAATCCTCTACGACCGGCAGGTGGAGCCCGACCGCTTTTTCTTCAACGACGACTTCCTGCAGGCCGAGATCAGTAACGAGGGGGACATGTACTTTGTGGTGGAACGCGACAACTTCAAAAGCAAGCGCAAGAACCACCGCTACGAAATCTACACCCACGGCGCCGTGAGCAATCAGACCGGCCTGATTGAGGTCGACCTGGGCGATAGCCTGACCTACGACGTCTTCTTTCGCTACGACAACCTGAACGACCGGCTGGTGGCCGGTGGGCTGTACGCGACCCGTGATTTCATTCGGGCGGAGGGCTATTTCTTCGCGGCCATCGAGCCCGGAATGCGCGTCCAGCAACCGGTCTTCCACCGCTTCCCCGAAAACCTGGTTAAGAACGTGGAGGGCAAGAAATACAACAAGCGCCGGCCCGGCATCGTCGACCTGACGGTACGGGAGGGCAAACTGCGGCGGGACGGCGGCCTGGTCATGATCACCGAGCGCGACCGGCGGCTGCAGCGACGGGGCGGAGCAGCCCAGGCCCAGCTGCTGAATGCTTACGGCGGCCGGCCGCTGGTCGACTACCACCTCGACGAGATCGTAGCTTTGGCCGTATACCCCGACGGGCGGGCGCACTGGAGCAGCATCATGCACAAGAAGCAGTACAGCCAGGACGACAATGGGGTGTACTCCAGCTTCTTCCTGATGGAGACGCCCCGCCGACTGCGCTTTCTGTTTAACGACGAGATTCGCTTTGAGAACACCGTGAGCGAATACGTACTGAACGGGCGGGGGGAATTCGACCGCAACAGCCTCTTCCACACCCGCGACCTGAACCTCCGGCTGCGTTTCCGCGATGGCATCCAGGTAGCCGCCAACGAACTGGTGCTGCCCAGCGAGCACCGCAACCGGCTGCGGCTCGTCAAAATGACCTATGAGGCCAGGTAGGAACTAAAAATTCCACATTCCCAATTTTAAATCTTCAATTGGTATGTTCTTCCCCGTAGGTGACGATCAGGTACGCGGTGGCCACCGCCCGAATTTTGCCTATGGCTTCATCGCGCTTAACGTGCTGGTCTTTATCTACCAGGTCAATCTGGGGCCGGAGGCGGGGCAGCAATTCGTTTACGACTGGGGAGCCATTCCGGCGCGCATCGAGAATGGGGAGGGCTACCTGACCCTCATCAGCAGCATGTTCCTGCACGGTAGCTGGATGCACCTGCTTGGGAATATGCTCTACATGTGGATCTTCGCCGATAATATTGAGGCTACTATCGGCAGTCCGAAGTTTGTCCTCTTCTACTTCCTGGGGGGCATCGCGGCGGGGCTCTGCCACCTCTACTTCAACGCGGGTAGCGAGATACCGGCGGTCGGGGCCAGTGGGGCCTTGTCGGCGGTCATGGGAGCCTACATCGTGC
>CAZKPE010000138.1:2954-10503 GCA_964554545.1 uncultured Lewinella sp. | reverse complement strand
GCTTGCACCTGCGTCCGCGCCCTCCGTTTCGGGTACGATGAGGTAATTCGCCAGCTCGGGGGAGAGCACCAGGAAGTTGAGCTCCGGGCGCTCCAGTTCCACCGCGTCGATGACGTAGCGGCCATCGCCAGCCACGACCGACCAGAAGCCGAGGTCGATGCGTGCCTGCTCACCCCGGGCAAGGGGCAGCCCGGCGAAGGTATCGATGCCGACCACGCTATAATCATCAATGGTGACGGCCACTTCGGGGAAGCTGCGCAAGAAACTGACGTCGACGTCCCGGAAATCCACCTCCGCGTCGAGGCTCTCATTGACCCCGGACTTCACGCGGGCCACGATCTCGTCCTTGAACACGATCGGGGCGATTAGGAGGAAAACAATCAGCAGGAGCAGGAAGCCGGCCAGGCCGATGAGGATGCGTTTGAGGGTTTTCATGGTCAAATTTTATAGCGAACAGCTTTGTAAGCCGGGGGGTTGGGGGCATCTTTGTGGCAATGAAGGCCGCAGGCATTGAGTATACCCCCATCGACACCCCCCAGGCCCTGGCGGCCTTTTATGAACAGCACCGGGACCTGGATTGGTTGGGCTTCGACACCGAGTTCATCGGCGAAAAGCGCTATCACACCCTCCTCTGCCTGATCCAGATCAGTAGTATTCATGGCTACTTTCTGCTCGATCCGCTAAAGGTGAGCGACCTGGGCCCTTTCCTGAAACTGATCGAGGACCCGGATATTGTCAAGATCACCCACGCGGGGGACAATGACTACCGCCTGCTGTACCGGGCCTACGGGACGGTGCCGCAAAACGTCTTCGACACCCAGGTGGCGGCGGGCTTTGCCGGGCACCGCTACCCGACCAGCTTCGCCAAGCTGGTGGCCGCGGAACTGGAGGTCAGCGTGGGGAAAGGCTACGCGGTAACCGACTGGTCGCAGCGCCCGATGAGTGAGAAGCAGCTGAAGTACGCCCTCTACGATGTGGTCTATTTGCGCCAGCTTTACGATACCCTGATCGCCAAGCTGGAAAAGAACGGACGGCTGGACTGGGCCCTGGAGGAGTGCAATCTGATGGCCGATGCCGATTATTACTACCGCGATCCTAACCACGAACTGCTGAACAGTAACGTAGCCCGTTCCAGCCGGACGAAAGAGCGGGTCTTCCTGCTGCGGCTCTACGAATGGCGGCGCGGGCTGGCGGAGGAGAAGAACTACAGCAAGGAGATGATCCTGCCCGGAAAGCTGATCGGCCAGTTGGTACGCGGCGTACGCGGCGGCAAGGAAAGTATGCGGCAGAACCGGCGGTTACCGGGAAAAACGGTGAGCAGATACGGTGATCTGTTCACTCAGTTTTATAACGAGCCGGCAACGGAAGAGGAACTGGCGATCGTTAAATCCATTCAACGAAATCCACAGGAGGACGAGGAGGACGATATGATTATCGAGCTGCTGTACCTGCTGATGAAGTACCGCGCAAACGAGGCCGACATCAGCCACTCGCTGGTCATGCCGCGCAACGCCATCCGCAAGATGAAGCAGGACGATGCGGTGCGAAAGTCCATTCTGGGATCGGGCTGGCGGCGGGAGCTGCTGGGAGATGACTTCGTGAACTGGCTACGCAACTTCGACCAGCTGAAAATGCGGATCGAGGGGGGCAAGATCAGCCTGACGGTTTAAACCAGGTCTTCAATCAAGGCGAGCAAACGGGCCGCTTCCACCTCCCAGTTCAGACGTTGGGCGGCGCGGTGGCAGTTGTCCTTCAGCCGGGAGTAAAGCGCCGGATCGGCTTTTAACTCGTCGATCTGTCGGACCAGTGCCGCGCTACTTAGCTCCGCTAGTAGTACGAAACACCCGAATTCCTCCTGAATCGCACGGTATTCGGGAAAGTCCATTTGCACGCTTGGCAGTTCGGCCTGAATATAATCCAGAGACTTATTCGCCAGACTATAGTAGTAGCTCGGACTGTCGGCGACCAATAGATTTAGTCCCAGCCAGGCCTTTGAGGTCAGTTCAGGTAGGCGATCGGGCGGCCAGAATCCGGCGAACCAGACACGGTCGGCCACCTGGAGGGTGTCGGCGAGCCGCTCCAGTCTGGCCCGTTCGGGACCGTCGCCCACGATCCATAGTTTTTCATCCCGCAGGTAAGCCATGGCCTCAATCGCGGTTTCCAGGCCACGACCGGGATTGAGCATGCCTTGATAAAGTATTACTCCTTCAGCTATTTCTTTATTTGATTTATTTTTTGATTGGGGTGTATTTCGAATTACGGTGAAGGAAACCCTGTAGTCCGTGGCGAGCTCCCGGGCCAGCGCCGGGCCCACCGTTATCCGAATGTCCGTGCGGGGGACTAGCCAGCGGCCCAGGCGGCGCCAGGCTGCCCGAATCAGCGGACGGGGGTAGACCTCCGGTGTCTCGCTGAACCACTCATGGGCATCGTAGATCCACTTCGTTTTCCGGCGCCGGGAGAGGTAAGCGGCCAGCAGCGTATCGAGGTCGACGGAGTAGAGGAGATCGAAATCCTGCTCCCTGAGTTTGCGGATCAGTCGGGCGTTGAACTCGGCGTAGAAGCGTTTTCCCCGGTGGTAGCGACAGTGGAGGCGTAGCTGCCTGTAGGGGCGCTCGGGCAGGGGAGGACTGCCGGGGAGTTCCCGGCCGATCAGGGTGACCGCGTGACCCGCCGCCTGCAGGCTACCGCAGATGCGGTGCATCCGCTGGTCGTGGGACAGGTCATTGGTGACGGTGCAGACAATCCTCACGGTAGGCGGACTTCTTCCCCTTCCAGGATGACTTCCCCCTCGTTGGCGAGCTCCTGTAGCAGGGCACCGATCGCCTCCCGATGCACGCTACCGAATAGTCGGGTGGCGATAGCCAGATCGACCGGGCCCCCGCCGGCCAGTTTACGCAGTCGCTCCAGGACTTCCGGTGCGGTAGGCAGGCTACCGCGGTTTTTGCGACAGACATCACAGATGCCACAAACGGGGGCGTCCTGCTCGCCGAAGTAGTTCAGGAGCAAACGGGAGCGGCAGACCGCATCCTGGCTTCCGTACCCGATCATCGTCTCGATGCGGTGATGGGCACGCTCTTTAAGAAAGGTGTACTGTCTTACGTCGATGCGCAGGTTATCGGGGTCGATCCGCTCTTCGAGAAAAACGAGTTGCGGGCCGTCCCGTTCCGGGACGTAGTCTACGATGCCGTCGCCCTGCATCCTGCGCAGGCTGCTTTGGAGTACCTCCAGAGAAATCTGGAGAAAATTGGCCAGGGCGCCCTCCCGCAGTTGGACCGGATTGACGAAGGCCCCCTGGGAGGTGCGGAGGATACTTTTGATGATCTTTTCCGCCCAGGCGTTGCGAATGCGGTAGGCGTAGAGTTCCTCTTTCGTAACGATGATCTGAAGGGTGGCCCGCTGGTGCAGGTCTTCGGTAAGTAGGATGTATCCCGCCCGCTCCAATGCTTTCAAGCCGGAGAAAGCCTGCCGGACCTCGAAGCCAAAATTCTTCGAAAAGGCGGCCAGATCAAAGGTGTAGGTTTCCCCCTTCCCGCCCCCGACGGCCAACCGCAGGTAGCTGCCGAGGGCCCGGTACATCCGGCGAATTTCCTCCACCTCCGGGTAAGACTGCGTCCACTGCCGCAGCAGGCGTTCCCCGTCGCTCGCGTGGTAGAGCATGACGCCGTAGCTCATCTGTCCGTCGCGCCCCCCGCGGCCGGCTTCCTGAAAGTAGGCTTCCGGGCTGTCTGGAGGACCATAGTGGACTACGGTGCGGACGTCGGCCTTGTCGATGCCCATTCCGAAGGCATTGGTAGCCACCATCACGCGTAGCTTCCCGGCGATCCAGGCGGCCTGTCGGCTATCTTTTTCTTCGGGTTCCAGACCGGCGTGGTAGGCGGCGGCGGAAATTCCCCGACGGCCGAGTCGGTAGGCAATTTCTTTGGTCAGTCCGCGACTGCGGACATAGACGATGGCGCTGCCCTTCACGCCGTTCAGTACCTCCACCAACTGTCCCTCCTTATCGGCTGGCCGGCGCACCACATAGGCCAAATTTTCTCGCGCGAAACTCTGCTGAAATACTTGCCGCCTCAGCCCGAAATCCAGATGATCCTGAATGTCGCTCACCACTTCCGGCGTAGCCGTAGCCGTAACGGCGATGACCGGAACCTCGGGGTGTAACTCCCGCACCTCCGCGATCCGCAGGTAGGGAGGCCGGAAGTCATAGCCCCACTGACTGATGCAATGCGCTTCGTCGACGGCCAGCAGCCGCAGGGGCATGCGGCGGATGCGTTCACGGGCCAGGTCGGTCAGCAAACGCTCGGGGCTGAGGTAGAGCAGTTTGGTGTTGCCGTAAACGGCATTGTCGAAGATACGGTCGATGTCGCTGCTCCGCATTCCACTGTGGATGGCGTCGGCTACGATCCCGCGCTCGCGTAGCTGACGGACCTGATCCTTCATTAAGGCAATGAGCGGACTCACCACCAGGGTTACCCCCTCCAGCGCCAGGGCCGGGACCTGAAAGCAAACGCTCTTACCCCCACCGGTTGGCAGCAGGGCCACGGTATCCTTACCGGCGAGTACGCTGGCGATGATTTCCGCCTGTAGCGGACGGAATTGGTCGTAGCCCCAGTACTGCTTCAGGATGTCGAGCGGCCGGTCCATACTACCACCGCCGCCGTTCCAGACTGAGCACCGTCACCAGCAAAAAAAAGGCCGTGATGCTGATGAAGTACACCATGTCCCGGCTGTCGATTAGCCCGCGGCCCAGGCTCCGAAAGTGCTCCTGCATCCCCAGCCCACTGATGAAGGATTCCATCTCCCCGTAGAAAACCGGCAGAGATGCCAGGTAGTCAAAGCCGAAGTAACACCAGAATGTTAGTGCAAGGGCCAGCAGGAAACTGACGATCTGGTTCGTCGTGACGGAGCTAGCGAATAGCCCGATACTGACGAATGCCAGACTCAGTAACACCAGCCCGAAGTAACTTCCGAGCGTACCTCCCACGTCGATGTTTCCTACCGGCTCGCCAAGTTGGTACACGCTGTACCAGTACAGCAGGGTGGGAAGCAAGGCAATCAGCACCAGGGTGACGCAGGCCAGGAACTTACCCAGCACGATCTCGATGTCGCGCAGGGGTTTGGTGACGAGTAACTCCAGCGCCCCCGTCTGCCGCTCCTCGGCAAAGGCACGCATACAGATGGCCGGGACGATGAACACCAGCACGTTCGGTGCCAGGGTGAAGAAGGGCTGAAGGGTGGCGTAGCCGTAGGTGAGCAGAGATGTCTCGGGAAAGACGAAGAGGAACAACCCCATCACCACCAGGAATACGGCGATCACCAGATAACCGATCAGGCTGGCGAAGAAGGCGTTTATCTCTTTCCGGTATAGGGCGAGCATCTAGTCCAGGGGGCGTTGAAAGGGGAGGGCCAGGGGGTAGCGATCATTGAAGACGTCCAGGGCCCGAACCAGTTTGTCCCGACTCGCGGCGGGGTCGCGCCTCAGCGCACGCACCAGGTCTTGCTCCGAGGCCACCGCCTCCAGCACCGCCGCGTAGCTTAGATCGGTCCGCCGGCCGCTCGGCAGGTGAACCATGCGCTCGGTGCGGTCCCAGTCCTGCCGATCCACGTAACCCTCCCGGAAGGGCTGGCCGTTCACCGGGTTGTAGGCCCGCATCAGGTAGCGGTTCTGCCGGAGGGTATCGAACTGAACCGTGATCCAGCGGCCCCAGATGCGGGGGGCGGCAAACTCCAGGTAGTCGCGGCGCTCATCGGCGCGGACGAAAAGGTAGGGCCGCCCGTCCAGGCTCACGGCGTAAGGTTGGGGGAGGGCAGGGTCTGATTTATAGCCGAAGCGATCGATAAGCAGCCGGTAGTCTTCCGGTAGCTGAACCATCTCGCCGGCCACGTCACTCCAGTCCGCGTCCGGCCGGTTGGCGAGCAGGGCATCGTGCGACCAGTACACGCCATCCGCAAAGGCGAAGGTCGGCGGCGGCGACTGCCCGAAAACACTTGCGGAAATGAGGAAAAACAGCCAGCGCATAGGTCCCAAAGGTACGAATTAGCCGGCTGCCGTGAGCCCCCGGAACACCTCCTCCACGCTCAGGGTCTCCTGCCGGAGTTCCAGGATGACGAGCCCCCGGTCGACCGCCCAGTGAAATACGGCCGGACGGGGGTCGCCCCCCTTGCTGAGTTGAAGGCGGTAGGCGTTGGGGCGTGGCAGGGCGGAAACTGTGCGGACCCCCTTGATTTTCGCTAATTGTTTTTCATCCGCCGACCGGTCGAAGGTCACGAACAGGCTCCGCTGCCCGCTCAGCCGCCGTTGTAACCGCTCGATGGGGTCGTCGGCCACCAGCCGCCCCCGGTCGATTATAATGACCCGGTCACAGATGGCTTGCACCTCCTGCATGATGTGGGTAGAGAAGATGACGGTCTTTTCCTCACCCAGTTCGCGGATCAGTTCCCTGATCTCGGCTAACTGGTTGGGATCCAGCCCACTGGTCGGCTCATCCAGGATCAGTACTTCGGGATCGTGCAGTAGCGCCTGGGCCAGTCCGACCCGCTGGCGGTACCCCTTGGAGAGCGCGCCGATCACCTTGTGGGATTCCCGCTGGAGGCCGGTGCGCTGGATCAGTTCCTCGATGCGCGATTTAGGCCTTCGCATTCCGTGGGCGCCGGCCGCGAAGCGTAGGTACTCCCGTACGTACATATCCGGGTAGAGGGGGTTGTTTTCGGGTAGGTAGCCCACCCGCCGCCTCACCTGAAGGCTTTCCGTAGCCGTATCGCAGCCACAGACCGTCGCCGTTCCGCTGCTCTGGCTGAGGTAGCCGGTGAGGATTTTCATCGTAGTGGTCTTGCCGGCACCGTTCGGACCCAAAAAGCCGAGTACTTCGCCGGGCCGGGCGGCGAACGAAATGGCGTCCACGGCCTTCTGCTGGCCGTAGACTTTGGTGAGTTCGGAGACGGTAACGGACATACGCGGAGAGACTGATAAGGAAAGGGATAACGCTCGTGCGTTAATAACCGATATGAAACAGCGCATCCCCCTGACTGACCACCGCGGCGTTGTTGTGTCCGATGATGAAGCCATCCCGCGGGGAGAGGATGCGCTTGTTCGGCCGCTCTCCGTGGGGGTCGTGGATGGTACCGATGGGCTCCCCTTTCCGGACGGGGAAGCCACTCCGTTTACTCCACTGAAAGAGCCCGGCCCGCCCGGCCCGAACCCAGCTGCTGGAGGCCACTTCTAGCGGGAGGCGGTCGGTATCCGCACCCCGCCTGAGCATGTCGCGGCTGTACAGGAGTCGCCGGATACCGGCTAAACCCTCGGCGATGCTGCGGCCATCATAGCGCAGGTTTTCGCCTCCTTCGTAAGTCAGTACCGTCAGGCCAAGCGATTTATAGGCCGACCGCCGCAGTGACTTCGCCGGTGCTTTGCTAGCCAGGATCACCGGTGGACTAAAGTCGAGAGCCGCCTGACGAGCATCCGGATCGGTCGGACTGTACCGGATTTGCGGGTAGTTCGACAGGCTGCGCCCCCCGGTATGAAAATCGACGGCCAGGTCGCACTTCGCCAGCA
>CAZKPE010000138.1:0-2854 GCA_964554545.1 uncultured Lewinella sp. | reverse complement strand
GACAGGCTGCGCCCCCCGGTATGAAAATCGACGGCCAGGTCGCACTTCGCCAGCAAGTTTTTGCTCAGGCCGGCAGCGATCCGGCTGGCCAGGGAGCCCGTAGCCGTACCGGGGAAGCTGCGGTTTACATCCTTCCCATCGGGTACATCGCGGCTGAAATTGTTGAAGCCGTAGACGTTCAGCAGGGGCACGACGACGACACTTCCGGCGGTCAGTTTGTCGAATAGCTTGCTACGCAGGCCGCGGCGCAAAATTTCGACGCCGTTAATTTCGTCTCCGTGGACGCCGGCGATAAAAAGGACGATCGGCCCCGGCTTGTAGCTGCGGAAGACGTGAGCTCGGATGGATACCGTGTTTCCGCTGGGCAGTTGTCCTGCTACCAGTTCGACTATTCCAGACTGGCCGGGGTAAAATTCCCCGTCCGCGACGCTCAGGGGCTGTATCTCACTCATAGTTTTTGTTCTGCGTAGCGAATGATGGCCCCGGCAATGTCCACCCCCGTGGCCCCCTCGATGCCCTCCAGGCCCGGACTGGCATTCACCTCCATGACGAGTTTGCCCCTCGCGCTCTGGATCAGGTCGATACCGGCGACTTCTACGCCGACGATGCAAGCGGTACGCAGCACGATCTGCTGATCTTCAGAAGACAATTCAATCGATTTAGCCCGCCCCCCGCGGTGAATGTTGGCCCGGAAATCTCCCGCTGCCGCCGTTCGTTCCATGGCCGCCACGATGCGGTCGCCGACCACGAAGGCCCGCACATCACGCCCCTTGCTCTCCCGCACGTACTCCTGCACGAGAATACGATCCTGCAGCTGCAGGAAGCTCTCGGCGATTCGCTGTAATTGCTGCGGATTATGGGCCAGGGCAACTCCAACGCCGTGCGTACTCTCGAGCAACTTCACCACCACCGGGAAGCGACCCATCCGACTTCCCGACTGTCGGGCGTCGTAGGCCGAAAAACACAGCACCGTGAGGGGTACCGCCACGCCCTCCATACTCAGGCGTTGCAGGCAACTCATTTTGTCGCGGGCCAGTTGCAAAGCTTCCGCCCGCAGGATGTGCGGAGCGCTCAACACGTCCAGTTGGCGCAAAATCGCCACCCCCCTGGCCGTCAGGTTCGCCCCGATGCGGGGAATGCTGACGTCGGCCATATCGAGCGGCTTTCCCTGGTACAACAGCTGACTTTCCTTACCGTGCAGGGTCGGGACGCAGTGACCGTGATCTACAACCGTCATCTTATGGCCGCGATCTTCTCCGGCCTCGACGAGTCTACGGGTACTGTACAATTGGGGCCCCCGGGAAAATACGGTGCAACGCATGCGGCAAAGGTAATGGGCGCGGACGCAGGTGCAGGCTTTGCGAATTACCTTGCACCTGCGCACGCGCCCAAATGCGTACATTTCGGCCATATCATCTTCAATACACTTACTGTATGCGCTATCTGAGCCTACTCTTCCTCCTTCCGCTGCTGAGCTGCGGAGACAAATCTCCCGCTACGGAAACTACCGCCACGGAAGCGAAGGCTCCCGAAGGTCTGAACTTCATGAGTCGCACCATCGTCGACTCGGTCAACACCTGGTGGGCTCTGGCGATCGGTGACGTGGACGGCGATGATTTGATGGATGCCGTCTACATCAATAATAACGCCAATGGCGGCTACCTGGCCTACCGGAGCGGACAGCGGGAAGGCGGCATCTGGCGGGAAACCATCATTGCCCAGGAGCCCCCGACCGGCGGGACCTTCGCCAGCGGTGACCTGGAAGTCGGCGACATGGATGGTGACGGTGATACCGACGTCCTCGCCGTCAAGCACACCGGAGAATGGGACGACGCGGCCGCCCCCGCCGAGGTGTTCTGGTACGAAGCGCCAAACTGGACCCCGCATACGGTTGGGGAGGCCCGCGGTGCCGTCAAGGATCTGAGCATCGGTGACTTCGACGGCGATGGCCGGAACGATCTGGCCGTGCTCACCTTCAACAACGAGAACCTGCGCATCCACCGGAGCAATGAAGACGGTACTTCCACCATGGTAGCCGACATCAACGCCCCCGGGCTACACGAGGGCATGGACGTTGGCGATCTGGACGGCGACGGAGACTTGGACATTGCAGCGAACGGCTACGTATTCATGAACCCGGGGGGCGACCTGACCGGTGAGTGGCGGCGGGAATCGGTCAGCGATCGCTGGTATACCCAGACCGGCGACTGGTCGGCCAATGGAACTAAAAACGCATTAGCGGACATGGACGGGGACGGTAGCCCGGAGATATTTATCACTCACAGCGAGCGGGGCGGTTATCCACTGGCGATGTACGACCGTCGGGATGATGGCAGCTACGCCGAAACCATCATCATCGACAGCATCCCCGCCGCCCATACCCTGCAAATCTTCGACATGGATTTGGACGGCGATCTGGATATCGTGACCGGCATCAACAAGGGGCGGGCGGTCAACATCGACGTACCGGACAACCACCACGTCCTGGTCGTACTCAACAACGGCGACGGCAGCTGGACCGAGCAGGTGATTGAAGAAGGGGGCATTTATAACGGACGGGTAGCCGACTTCGAGGGCGACGGGGATTATGACATCTTTCGCCTGCCCGAACACCAGGCTACCGATCTGTACCTTTTGGAAAATCAGGCAGCGAGAAGTAAGTGAATATGATCAATCGGACCTACGGCCTCACGGCGCTTGCCCTGGCCATTCTACTTACCGGATGCGGAGACACAGGCAGCGATGCCGAACGGACTGATACCTATAGCGAGGAACAGGCCGCCAGCGTGGAAGTAATTTCCAGCGATAAGTGGACCTACATCGAGGTGGACTCCACCAAGGCCATGTGGGGTGA
>CAZKPE010000137.1:0-10507 GCA_964554545.1 uncultured Lewinella sp. | reverse complement strand
GCCCAGGGTTTCGTGACGGCTACCCACAGCCTGCGGATGCTGCGGGAGATGACGGCCTCGGCGGCCAGCGTGATCGCCCTGCGCGACCGGCGGGTGGTCGGTTACTGTTTGGCAATGACGGCGGAGTACGGACGTACCATTCCCGTGCTGACCCCGGTGGTCGACCGGCAGGATGCCGCTGTCTTCCGGGGTGCACCACTGGGGGAAAGCGGCTACTTGGCGATGGGGCAGATCTGCGTAGCCGAGGAAGTCCGCGGCCGGAAGCTACCCGACCGGATGTACAAATACCTGCGCGGCTGCTACCACCCCCACTTTCCGTACTGCGTCACGGCCGTCGATGCCCGGAATACGCGCTCGCTGCGGGTACACGAGCGGGTAGGCTTCGAGCGGGTCGATCGCTTCGTGGCGCCGGATGGACGGGACTGGATCATCGTGGCTTGGGACTGGCGGGTTGGTTTATAGCACACAGAGCCTCGCTTCGCGATGAGCACAGCGTTTTGCACGGAGTTACATAGAGGCTACCGCACGTCTCTCAGTGTTCCTCCGTACATCCCCCTCCGTGCTAGGCCAACGGCCCTCTGTGGGCCGCCTCCATTATATTGCTAATATGCCCATCCCCCTGCTCCCCCCGCTCGACCACTATGTTACCCAGCTCATCCGCGACGGCGATACCATCCCCCCCGACCGCGACTTCGCCGCCCTCATGACCTGCTCGGAAGCGGACGCGGGCTGCCCCTTCATCCCGGGTGCGGCCTTTCGCCTGCCGCTGACCTACGCCGATCCGAAGGAAGCCGACGGCACCGATCACGAGGTGGAGCGGTACGATGAGCGGGTGCGGGAGATCGGGGGGGAGGTGTTTTATCTTGCCGCGAGCGTCCGCTAAAACCGAAGACCTAGCGTCCGAAACATCGTGATCGTGTTGCAGTATTCGACATCTAATTCGACACATGCATCTGGCAACATGACCCGCCGTCGGGCATCTGGCCGACTTAATTCATGAGTCACAACCGTGCAGTCATCGGCTTTGCCCATAGCTGCTAACCAAGGATCGGCATTCGACGATTGAGCAAACTCCGTCAGTGCGGTTGGATGATAATATCGTCTGGCAGATAATCATCCATCCAAGCCGTAAGCTCGTCTTCATTGGTGTAAAGCTCGGCGCGTACCCGATCAATGCTGCGAATGACGCCGGCGGCAGCGGCTTCCGACAACCGGTGCCAGAAACCCTCTGCTACGTCGAGTGGATAGTGTAGTTTGGCCGCCTGAAGAAAGCAGTCGCTATCGAGTAGGTAGCTAGCCATTGCCAGCATTTCGTTCCATCAGTTCAGCGAAGGTTTTGCGGTTCGTGCCAGTGAGTCGGTAGGCCTGACCATGACTGAGTTGACCGGCCGCAACTGCGCGCTGTACGTGGTCTAGGAACCGCCGGTTGACTTTCAGTGCCTTACCGGCGTAGAAATTACCCCCGTCCTGTTCACGCTGCTTTCTCCTAATATCCCGCCAGCGAGCCGCCTGCTCGCGGTAAAACTCGGTAAAATCTCCGCGGTTCCATATATCTAGCGCGAGCAAGCGACGACCAATAACGACCTGGCTTACGCCGAAATGACTGGCTAACTCTTTCAAGTCTTGCGTTTTGTCCCACTTAAGGTGTAGATCGGTAGCCGGAACTAGGAACTCGGCGGCGGCAGCGTTACAGAGCCGCTCCACGGGGTCATCTGCCGGTAAAAGCGCTTCCAGATCAACGGTGCCTTCCCGCCCCACCAGTACATGAGCAAACTCATGAGCTAGTGTGAACAGTTGTGCTGCTTTGGCATCCCGATTGTTGATGAAAATGAAGGGGGCGTATGGGTCGAGCAACACGAAGCCACGACAGTCTTCGACGGGAATCGGGCGATGAGTATTGTTTCCGACGACCCCACTAGTAGCTACGTAGATGCCTATCCTTGCCAGTTCGTTCATGAGCATCCTGAGCGTGTCCTCGCTCTTCCCGGAGCGAAGGGCCCCATCTACTGGCAGACCGAGCAATTCCCGCATGCTTTGGGCAAGGTCTCGTGAATCCCCGTCCGTTGGAAACGTCTCGATGTATTGTACCGGCTCACTTCCCGTCTCGGCCAGATATTCACTTAACCATTCTTGGCGGCGCTTCAGTAGCAGGACCATATCCCGAACGGCTGGGGGGACGCGGGGCGTTCCGCTTGCCGCCGTCGTTCGAAACATCGGGATGATCGGCGCTTCCTCGGGTGGTTGCTCCAACAAAAGATAGCCGAATGGTACGTGCAGCTTTTTAGCCAGACCCTCCAATTGTTTGAGGGTCGGCTGCTGTTCATCGTCTAACCAGCGCTTAGCTTTTGGCTCCCCTGCTATAAATTGCTCCACGGCGTAGCCAGCCCGTTCGATCGCCCAGGTCAGGAGTTCTTTCCGCACCGGTACGCGGGTGGTCATACAGCAAGGACATTAAGAATGCTGGAAGAAGGAGATCAAAGATAGTCCATCTTAGCCGTAAAACATATTGTTATACGTGACATCATTGTAAACAAATTAGTGCAACTTGGTACTTCTATTTTAATCTCTGGCTTCGAGCTATAATTAGATTTATTCCAGCGTATCCATTTTTCGCCTTTGACAATATCAGTAGTCCACATCATCGCGTTCGGTGGGCGGCGGCGCGCAGGTGCAAGCAAGAATCGGTAAATCCAACATCGAACCGATGACGCATACTACCTTACGGACTCCCCAAACCAGCATAGTCCCAGCTAGCCCATGAGCGCGGTAGAAATAGAAGAAGCGGTAACGGAACTGTTCGGCCAACCCTTCGACCCGGACGAATTTCCCTTCGCCTTCCTGGAGGCCTACGGGAACAAATCCACGACCACCAAGCGGCTGCGTAAGGGAAATTCCAATAAATCAAAGGTCACGGGTGGAGTGCTGCAACGCAACAATATCCACCTGGCGACCTGCGCGGTGGGCGAGGTAGCGACTACCCTACGCACCCTGGGCGAAGCCCCGGAGACGGGTAAACAGAAGGCGAAATTCATCCTGGCGGCCGACGGCGAGGAGCTGCAGGCCGAGGATCTGGGCAGCGGCGAAACCCTGGTTTGCGCCTACGCCGACTTCCCCAACCACTTCACCTTCTTCTTCGCCCTGGCCGGTATCAGCACCGTCCGGGAGATCAAGGAGAGCACCTTCGATATTCGCGCCACCAGTCGCCTGAACAAGCTCTACGTCGAGCTGCTGCGCGCCAACCCCGACTGGGCCGGGGCCGAGCGGCGGGAGGAGATGAACCACTTCATGGCCCGGCTGATCTTCTGCTTCTTCGCCGAAGACACGAGCATCTTCCGGGGCGATAACCTCTTCACCGGCACCGTAGAAACGATCAGCAACCCGGACGGCGGCAACGTGCACGAAATCATCGCCGAGTGCTTCCGCTCGATGGATACCCACTTTACGGAGAAAGACCGGGAGGGCATCCGCGTCTGGGCGCGCTCCTTCCCCTACGTCAACGGGCAGTTGTTTTCCGGCTCGCGCGACTGCCCCCGCTTCAGTAAGATCGCCCGCAGCTATCTGCTGCACGTCGGCAACCTGAACTGGAAGCAGATCAACCCCGACATCTTCGGCTCCATGATCCAGGCCGTGGCCGATGAGGACGAGCGCGCCAGCCTGGGGATGCACTACACCTCGGTGCCCAACATCCTCAAGGTCCTCAACCCGCTCTTCCTGGACGAACTGCGGGAGCAACTGGAAGCAGCCGGCGACAACACCCGCAAACTCGCCTACCTGCGCCGCCGCATCGCCCGCATCCGCGTCTTCGACCCCGCCTGCGGTAGCGGCAACTTCCTCGTCATCGCCTACAAGCAGTTGCGCGAGATCGAATACGAGATCAACACCCGCCGGGGGGAAGCCGACCGCAAAACGGAGATCCCCCTGACCAACTTCCGCGGCATTGAGCTGAAGAGCTTCTCCGCCGAGGTCGCCCGCCTGGCCCTCATCATCGCCGAATACCAGTGCGACGTCCTTTACCTCGGGCAGCAACTCGCCCTGGCGGAATTCCTTCCGTTAGATTCCCAGAACTGGATCACCTGTGGCAATGCCCTGCGCATCGACTGGCTGTCGGTCTGCCCACCCACGGGGGAAAGCGTCAAAATGCGGGGGGATGATCTTTTCGGCGCGCCCGCGGGTGCAGCGGAGGTGGAGTTCGAAAATGAAGGGGGGGAGACGTTTATTTGTGGGAATCCGCCTTATCGTGGCAATGCTAAAAAAACATCAGAGCAGAAAAAGGATTTAAAATTGTCTCTAGGTGACAATTTCAAAAAATGGGGACTTTTGGATTACGTATGCGGATGGTTCTACAAAGCCGACGATTACCTGAAGCATACACTGTCGAAATTCGCTTTCGTTGCAACAAATAGTATTGTTCAAGGTCAGCACATACCATATTTTTGGCAACACTTATTTGAAAACGGTTTACGCTTCTTTTTCGCCGTAAGGTCATTCAAATGGTCAAATCTAGCATCAGATAAGGCTGGAGTTACCGTTGTCATTATTGGAGGCAGCCATGATCAGGGATTAAGTTTGTTAATTGACGGGAATAGTCAGAAAGTATGTGAGAATATAAACGCATATCTCCTTTCACAGCCGAACTACTGGGTAAACCCAACTAGATCACCTATTTCTAGTATTCACAAGATGGTTAAGGGGAATTATTATGGCTTGTCGAAACATCTGTTACTCGATCACGCCACGAAAAGTGCATTATTATCTAATGGTTTTGAGTCTAAATTTATAAAGAGGTTTTACGGATCGACTGAAATTATCAATAATAGCATTAGGCACTGTTTATGGTTCATCGAATACCCTAGCGAAAAAATTCTATCGACTGCTGATATCGAAGAACGCTTAAAGGATGGACGTGAAGAAAGGAGTAAGTCCAAAGATGCAGTATCGAATGGAATGGTAGATCGTCCTCACCAATTCAGGGAAATGAATCAAGGGGAAAGTAGGACCTATGCGATCCCAGTAGTTTCTTCGGAAAATAGAGATTACCTACCAGTCGATATGCTCAGCGATGCTGCAATTATTTCAAATAAGTGTTTTGCTTTATTTGACGCCCCCCTCTGGAACCTAGCCCTCATTGCCTCCCGTCTCCACTGGGTCTGGATCGGTACGGTTTGCGTACGGATGCGGACAGATTTCTCCTATTCCAACACCCTCGGCTGGAACACCTTCCCCCTCCCCCCCCTCCTCGAAAAGCAGAAGGCCGACCTCACCCGCACGGCCGAGGACATTTTGCTGGCCCGCGAGCGCCACTTCCCGGCCACCATCGCCGAGCTGTACGACCCGGAGCGGATGCCGGAGGACCTACGGCGGGCCCACGAGCGCAACGACGAGGTGCTGGAGCGGATTTACATCGGGCGGCGGTTCAAGAACGATACAGAGCGGCTGGAGAAGCTGTTTCAGTTGTATACGGAGATGGTGGGTTGATCAACCGGACGCTCGCAGGTCCTTCGGACGCTACGAGGTCCTTTGGCTATCCAGGACCTCGTAGCGTCCCGGAGCGCAGCGGAGGGACCTGCGAGCGTCCGGCCACCAGCCCAGCGGAGGGGCCTGCGAGCGTCCGGTATTATTATTGCCCCCATGCCAGAAGCCCCCCGCATCCCCATCCTACCCAACACCTACTATCATATCTATAATCGAGGCGTCAAGAAGCTAGCCATATTCAAGGAGGCGGCCGACTACGTGCGGTTCTTGAACTTACTGGATCGGTACATGGCCCCCGTCGGCACCATACTCTCCTATGCCTTACTCCCAAATCACTTTCACCTGACGGTGCTAATGAAGCCGGCAGAGGCGATACCTCCGAACCTGCTGCGTAAACCCCATACCCTAGGCAATACCTTCGGGCATCTGCAAAACGCCTACGCCAAGTACTTCAACGCCAAATACAATGCGGCCAGTGCTCTTTTCGAGAAGCACTTCGAGCGCAAACTCGTCTCCGATATCGCCTACTTCCGGCAGCTGGTCGTGTATCACCACCGCAATCCGGAAATACACGGGCTGACGGAGGATTGGCCCAACTATTTCTATACCTCTTACCAGGAGTTTAGCAATCCGGTCGTGCATCCGCACGTCGATGTAGCGACGACGATCAGTAAATTCGGTAGCTTAGCGGCGTTCTTCGCGGCGCACGAACAGGATATACCGTTTACGATGGAGGATTTTGAGTTTGAAGGTTAGGAACCGGACGCTCGCAGGTCCCTTCGCTGCGCTTCGGGACGCTACGAGGTCCTCCGGCTATCCAGGACCTCGTAGCGTCCGCAGGACCTGCGAGCGTCCGGCCTCAACCTGCGAGCGTCCGGCCGGACCCAAAATTTAACCCCATGCCCACCGAAAAACACATCCCCTCCGTCGCCGTCGACTACCGTGGCACGGGCACTTCCATCAAGTCTAACGAACTTGGCATGCGCGCCATGCAGGAGGCCGCCTACGAAAAACGGGGCGAGCAGTACTTATTGATCAAATCGCCCCCCGCCTCGGGAAAAAGCCGTGCGCTGATGTTCATCGCCCTCGACAAACTGCACAAGCAGGGGGTAAAGCAGGCCATTATCGCCGTGCCGGAGCGGTCCATCGGGTCCAGTTTTGGCGACGAGCCACTGACCCGCTTCGGCTTCTACTACGACTGGCACGTCGAGTCCCGCTGGAACCTCTGCAACGCGCCGGGGGAAGACGGCAGCAAGGTCAGAGCCGTACAGTCTTTCCTGGACTCCGAGGATCGGACGCTGGTCTGCACCCACGCCACCTTCCGCTTCGCCGTGGAGCAGTTCGGTATCGAGGCCTTTGACGACCGGCTGCTGGCCATCGACGAGTTTCACCACGTAAGCGCGGACGGCGACAACGTGCTGGGCAGCCAACTCACGCAGCTGATTGAACGGGATAGTACGCACATCGTGGCCATGACCGGATCCTACTTCCGCGGCGACGCCGTACCGGTACTCGCCCCCGAGGACGAGACGAAGTTCGAGACCGTCACCTACACTTACTACGAGCAGCTCAACGGCTACGAACACCTCAAGACGCTCAACCTCGGCTACTACTTTTACGGCGGGGCCTACGCCGACGACATCCTGGCCGTGCTGGACCCCGGGGAAAAAACGATCGTTCACATCCCCAACGTCAACTCCCGGGAAAGTATGGGGGATAAGATCAAGGAAGTCGAGCACATCATCCACGAGCTGGGCGAATGGCAGGGGGTGGACGAGGCCACGGGCTTCCACCTGGTACGGACCGCGGACGGTAGGCAATTACGCATCGCCGACCTGGTGGACGATGACCCCGCGAAGCGCGGACGGGTGGCGGCCGCCCTCCGATCGCCCGCCATCAAAACGGACCGGGACTACGTCGACATCATCATCGCCCTGGGCATGGCCAAGGAGGGCTTCGACTGGGTCTGGTGCGAGCATGCACTGACGATCGGCTACCGCTCGAGCCTGACGGAAATCGTCCAGATCATCGGCCGCGCCACCCGCGATGCGCCGGGGAAGGCCCGGGCCCGCTTCACCAACCTGATCGCCGAGCCCGACGCCGCCGAGGAAACGGTGACCGATGCGGTGAACGATACGCTGAAGGCCATCTCGGCCAGTCTGCTGATGGAGCAGGTGCTAGCCCCCCGCTTTAACTTCACGCCGAAGCACCGGCACAGTGGTCCGAAGGAGGGATTCGACTACGGAGAAAGCGGTTATGACGCCGAAAAACCCAACCTCGGGTTCAACGAAACCACGGGGGAGTTCGACATCGAAATCAAAGGACTGGCCGAGCCGAAAAGCAAGCAGGGCCAACGCATCTGCCAGGACGACCTGAACGAAGTAGTGGCCGCCTTCGTACAGGACAAAGAGGCCATCGGGCGGGGCCTGTTCGACGAGGAGACCGTCCCCCAGGAGCTTACCCAACTTCGTATGGGCAAGATCATCAAGGACAAATACCCCGACCTGCCGGAGGAGGACGTCGAAGCGGTACGTCAGCGGGCCGTCGCGGCCATCAACCTGACCCAGCAGGCGAAAAAGGCCATCAACGAAGAGAAGAAGAATAACCCTAAGGCCAACACCGCCCTGATCGACGGCATCCGCAAACTGGCCGTAGACGTGCGGGAGTTGGACGTGGACTGGATCGACAGCATCAACCCGTTCGAGGAGGCTTACTCCATCCTGTCCAAGGCGATGAACGAAACGAGTCTCCGGGCGATGGCGGCGGTCATTTCGGGCAAAAAGCACCGCATCGACGTGGACGAGGCCCGGGAGCTGGCCCGGCGGGCGGTACAGTTCAAGCGGGAGCGCGGCCGCCTGCCGGACATCAAATCCGCCGACCCCTGGGAGCAGCGGATGGCTGAGGGCATTGCCGTCCTTACCCGGCTAAAAGCACAGGCGAATGGCTAAACAAGCGAGCTTCACGGAAGAGGACGATGCCCTACTGGCTGAACTGGGCGTGGAGGTGGAGGCGAAGAAGTCCATCAAGTACACCAAGAAGGAACAGCGCATCATCGCCGGCTTCGAGGAGATCCAGCGGTTCGTGGAGGAGCACGGCCGAGCGCCCCGCCACGGGGAGGACCGCGACATCTTCGAGCGTCTCTACGCCGTGCGGCTCGATCGCATCCGCGCCCAAAAGGACTGCCGGGAGTTGCTGGAGGGGATGGACCACCAGGCATTACTTTTCCCATCAGACATTGCACCCGCGTCCGCGCAAAAATTGAGTGACGACGAACTGCTGAGCGAGCTCGGTGTAAGTAGCGATGACGACAGCTCCATTACCAGTCTCCGTCACGTCAAATCCAGTGCCGAAAAGAAGGCCGCCGAGGAGATCGCCAACCGGACGCCGTGTGCGGATTTCGAGCAGTTCAGCCCCTTATTCGAGGCGGTAAGACAGGAGTTGAACGCCGGGCTGCGGCAGACCGTCAACTTCCACAATGAGGATGGGTATACGCAGGCCGATATCCGACAAGATCAATTCCTGATCGTGGGCGGGCAAATGGCTTACGTGGCCAAGCGGGGTAAACGGTTAAAGGTCACTGCCGGCCAGGAAGACGCCCGTCTCCGGGTCATCTACGCCAACGGTACGGAGAGCAATATTCTGTTACGGTCTCTAGTCCGCGCCATGTATAAAGACGAGACCAGCCGTTTTATTACCGATCCCGGTACCCCGGGTCCGCTATTCGCCGGCGACCTGGCGGATGACGACGTGCAGAGCGGTACGATCTACGTGCTGCGTAGCCGGTCCGATCATCCGACCATTACCGGGCACCGGGAGGTCATTCATAAGATCGGCGTAACCGGGGGCTCCGTAGAAAGTCGGATCGCTAATGCTAGAAAAGAGGCCACCTACCTGCTGGCGGATGTCGAGGTGGTGGCGACCTACCAACTGGCGAACATCAAACGCTTCAAGCTGGAGAAGGTCATCCATAATTTCTTCGAGCCGGCCAGGCTGGACATCACGATTGACGACCGCTTCGGCCATCCGGTGAGGGTGCGGGAGTGGTTCCTGGTCCCCCTGCCCGCGATCGACGAGATGGTGGATAAGTTGAAGGAGGGGACGATACTGGAGTACCGCTACGATCCGGCTACGGGGGGAATCGTGCGCATTGCGTGATTTGGGCGGCGGCGCGCAGGTGCAGGCAGAAAGGAGGACGGAAGCTTGCCGACTGCCAGGAGGCGAAGGACCACCGGTAAGCACTAATTTTCTCTGCCTACCCAGCCTAGTAGAATTCGTCGAATGTAGTCTTCTCCGTATTTCACGCGTCCGGACTCCCGTAGGGCGGCCAGCATTTCTACGTTGAAAATCGGGTCTAGCCAGTTACCGAAGTGAATTGCCCACTCAACGCAGAAGTAGACGTCTGCTGCGTCAGCCCCCTTACGGTATAGCCCCGAGGCACCGGTGGCTAACAGTTCATCCGGGCTCAGCATGAAGGCATTCAGTCCCGCCTGCTTTTGGATAGTTTCGTACTTTCTAAGATCATGAGCCGGGTTATACCGCTCCTCCCAGGCGATGAAAAAGGCGATCGTATTGGCATCCGACATCCAGCAATTCAATAAATATTCTCCTTCGTTAGCGCACATCAATTCACCGACATCGACCAGTCGAATGTAGCCCGTGGTCCGATCGACTTTTACCTTTCCCGTTTCCAATCCTAAGCCGGTAATCTTTGACCGCTTTGCCATTGCCTTTTCAGTTTTACTACTCTGGTTGAAGATAGCAAATCTTGGGCACGGGTATTCCAGTATATCGACCGATGAAGCTTGCACCTGCGCCCCCGCCCAGCATGAAGAACATGGCAATAATCTGTGCCTGGTTGAGCCGCCGCCCCAGTACGTCATACTGCTCGACGATGCGGATGTACGCGATGAAGAAGCACTTCACCCCGTTTAGGAAAAGTAGATGCTGAAGAGCAGGCCCGGAATGGCCGTCTAGATCGGTCCCACTCCGGCGCTGCCGGCGGCCGGGGGATTGAAGTCGAGTTCGTTGTTCGGCA
>CAZKPE010000136.1:0-10590 GCA_964554545.1 uncultured Lewinella sp. | reverse complement strand
GGCCAGCAATCAGCGAATGAAGGAGGCCACCACCTTCGAAAACTGGAACCGCTACCAGTATAACCTGAAGAACGACTACTACCACCAGTTCACCCGCAACGTGCTACAGCGAAACAACCGCGACGGCACTTTCACCGAGATCGGCCGCCTGGCCGGCGTGGAAGCCACCGATTGGAGCTGGGGGGCGCTGATCTTCGACATGGACAACGACGGCTACAAGGATCTGTACGTGGCCAACGGTATCTACCAGGACCTCACCAATCGCGACTTCCTGGACTACATCGCCGACGACGAGTTCAAGCGCAAGGTCACCGAAAGCGGCAGCGTCGATTTTCAGCTACTAGTCGACGCCATCCCATCCCATCCGGTCCGCAACTTCGCCTTCCAGAACCAGGGGCCGGCCCGGGACTTCCGCTTCGTAAACAAGGCCGCCGAGTGGGGGCTGGACCTGAAGGGCTTCACCAACGGCAGCGCCTACGGCGACCTGGATAACGACGGCGACCTCGACCTGGTCGTGAATAACACCAACGCCGCCGCCCTGGTGTACCGTAATCATACGGACGAAGCCGACAGCCACTGGCTGCAGGTCGAGCTGAAGGGAGAGGGACTCAACCCCTACGCCGTCGGGGCCAAGGTCACGCTCTACGCCGGCGATCGGCTGTTCTACCAGGAGCACATGCCGATGCGGGGCTTCGAGAGTAGCATGCCCTACCGGCTGCACTTCGGACTGGGAGAAGTGGACACGGTCGAGGCACTCGTCATCGAGTGGCCGGAGGGGGGGAAATCTATCCTGCATTCGCCCAAGGTCGGTCGGCTGTTGCGGGTGTCGAAGTCAGAAATTCCGGTTGATTATGGTAGTGCACTGGAAGTCGGCTCGGCGTACCTCGCATCCCGCGACCCCGCAACCCTCGGTGTAGATTTCACCCATAGGGAAAACCGGTACAGTGACTTCGACCGCGACCCTTTGGTCTATCACATGCTCAGTGCCGACGGGCCAGCCCTCTGCAGCGGCGACTTCAATGGCGACGGTCGGCCGGACGTCTACCTGGGTGGGGCACGGGGGCAGGCGGGGGCCATATACTACTCCGTGGGGGAGCAGCGCTTTCGCCCGGTAGCCGAAGATTTACTGGCGGCGGACGAAAACAGTGAGGACGTTGCCTGCGCCTGCTTCGACGCGGATGGCGACGGCGACCAGGACCTTTATGTCGTCAGCGGCAGCAGCGAATTCGGGGCGGCCTCCACGGCGCTCTTCGACCGGCTGTACCTCAACCAGGGTGGCGCCAACTGGACCCGCAGCGAGCAGATCCTACCCAGTAGCCGCAAACCGTCAGCCGGGGGAGCGGTGGCGGCTCATGACTACGACAGTGATGGTGACCAGGACCTCTTCGTAGGCGCGCGCCTGCGGGCGGGGCAGTACGGGATCCCCCCCATCAGCTATCTGCTCACCAACAATGGGCGTGGTCGCTTCAGCGAGCGAACGCTGGACACCCTCGGCATGATCACTGCCGCCGGCTGGGTCGACCTGACCCACGACGGTAAAAAAGAGCTAGTGGTTGTCGGGGAGTACATGGCCCCCCGCGCTTTCCGCGTCACGCCGGAAGCGATGGAGGAAATCGATCTGCCCGCGGAGGTCCGGGAACTTTCCGGCTGGTACACCGCACTGGAGATCGCCGACCTGGATGGCGACGGTCACGACGACCTCGTGCTCGGCAACCATGGTCTCAACAGCCGCTTTCGCGCCAGCCGGGAGGAACCGGTGATGATGTACGTGAACGACTTCGACCGCAACGGGCGGGCCGAACAGATCGTGGCCACCTACGAGGACGGAAAGATTTACCCCACCGCCCTCCTCCACGACCTGGTCAAGCAGCTGCCCGGACTGCGCAAACGCTACCTGAAGTACGCCGACTTCGGAAACCAGACCGTGGAGGATATCTTTGGTCGGGAGGCGCTGAACAGGGGACTGTGCTACCAGGCCACCGAATTACGCTCGCTCATTCTCCTTAATCGGGATACGCTCACGCCTGCCTTCCTGCCGACCGTGGCCCAGGAAAGTCCGGTTCATGCCATTCTGGCCAGCGATCTGGACGGAGACGGTGACCAGGATTTGCTCCTCGGAGGAAACTTTTACTACGTCAAGCCGGAAATGGGCCGCTACGACGCCAGCCGGGGGGTGGTACTGATCAATGACGGGCAGGGCAACTTCCGACCGCCGTCCGACGGCGACGCTCGCCTGAACATTCGGGGGGAGATTCGGGGTATAGTTTCCCTCGGGGATAAACAGTACCTGCTGGCCCGGAACAACGCGGCGCCGGTCCTGGTGAGCTTTACACCTGCGTCCGCGCAATAGCTTTACGCCTTTGGATGTCCGCTGCCTTACGCCGGGATTTTCTCAAAATTGGGCAAGTCTCTGATTGAAGCGGTACATTTGGGCCATTCGGGAATCTTTTCCCACCTACACTAACCCCCGGTTCACATGCATTCACTAGTACGTTTTGCCGCAATGGCGGCTATTCTTTTTGGGCTCACCGCCCCTCTTACCGCTCAGGACGCGGCTTTCCTTACCTCCACCGAGCAGTTTGCCAAGAAAAAAGTGTCCTACATCACCCTCAAATCCGGTGAGGAGCTCGAGGGGAATATCAAAAAATTCGACCGCAAACGTGGGATGACCAAGGCCATCACGATCGAGACCACGGACGGGAAGACCCGTGAGATCGACGCCGGCCGTATCAAGCACGCATACCTATTCCCCTCCGCCTATAGCCGCATCGGCTCCTTCTTCGACGACCTGGACGTACAGCGCTGGGGCAAAGACCTTAACGAGGACCTGTTCAAGAACGGCTACGTCTACATGGAAACCGTGCTCGTGCAGACCGGCAAGAAAAAGAAGGAAAACCTGCTCCTGCAGTTGCTCAATCCCCACTTTGCCGAGGGAATCCGCATTTACGATGACCCCTTTGGTAGCGAGTCCCGCTCCTTCGGGGTAGGTATAGTCAAGGTTGCCGGTGGCAACGCCAACAGCTACTATGCCCTCAAGCCCGGAGATCGGATGGCTACCTATCTGCATAAGGGGATGTACAAGAAACAGTTCGACGACCTCTTCGAAGGTTGTTCCGCGGTTACTAAAGGGAGTAAGGCCAAATGGAACGAGCTCGCCGATCAGGTCCAGCGCTACGCCAGCGAATGCGCGGAGGCCCGGTAGTCCCGTACGGTACGCTAACGATTCACGGCCAGCTTCCTGCGGGGAGCTGGCCGTACCTTTGTCCGCGCGTATGCGGCTAGACACCTTCATCTTTGAAACGCTTTTCCTGCTGCTCTGTCTGGGTGGGTGTGCCGCCGAAGGAGCGGATTCCGCGCCGCCCCCCCTCTTCCGGGAACGAAGCGCTACGGGCGTCACCAGCCGTAACGACCTTCACCCCAGCGAGTCCTTTAACATCGTCGAATACCTCTATTACTACAACGGCGGCGGGGTAGCGGCCACCGACATCAACGGCGACGGGCTGGCCGATCTCTACTTCGCCAATAACCAGGAGGAAGACCGGCTGTACTACAACGAAGGCGACTGGAAATTTCGGGATGTCAGCCACCTTTTGGGGGCGGGAGCCGAGGGCTGGTCGACCGGGGTGAGCGTGGAGGACGTCAACCGGGATGGGCTCATGGACATCTACGTCTGCCGGGTCGGGGGCTATAAAGAATTAAGTGGGCGTAACCAGCTTTTCATTCAGCAGGCCGACGGAAGTTTTTTTGAGGAAGCAGAAGCTTACGGACTGGCCTTCAGCGGTTTCAATACCCAGGCTTACTGGTTTGATTACGATGGAGATGGCGATAACGATATTTACCTGCTTCGCCATAGCGTGCACAACGACGCGACGTACGGGCGGGCGCGGACGCGGGTGCAGGCGGATTCGGTAGCGGGAGACAAACTGCTCCGGAATGATGGCGGCAGCTTCATCGAAGTCACCGCCGAAATGGGCATCTACTCCAGCAAGATTGGCTACGGGCTCAGCGCGGCGGTGGCCGACTTCGACGGGAATGGCTGGCCGGACATCTACGTCTGTAATGACTTCAGCGAGAACGACTACCTCTACCTCAATCAGGAGGGGCGGGGTTTCCGGGAAAGCATCCGGGACCGGATGGGGCATAGTTCCAACTTCAGCATGGGCAGCGACGTGCTGGACCTGGACCGCGACGGCCGCCCCGACCTGATCACCCTCGACATGCGGCCGGGCGACGAGCGGGTGCTGAAGTCGACCGCCAGCGCCGACGCCTACAACGTCTACCGGCTCAAGCGGCGGGCGGGCTACTACGACCAGTTGCCGCGCAACAACGTGCAGTGGAACCGGGGCGGCGGTCACTTCTCCGAGATCGCCGAACTGACCGGACTGGCGGCGACCGACTGGAGCTGGTCGGTACTGGCCGAGGACTTCGACGGGGACGGCCACGACGAAATTTTCGTCGCCAACGGTATCGTACGCCGGCCGAACGACCTGGACTACCTGAAATTCATCAGCTCAAGCCTGGCGCGTAACAGTAGCAATCTGGCCGTCATTTCCCAGATGCCGGAGGGATTGGTCGAGAACCAACTCTTTCGCCGCACGGGAAAACTGGCATATGAATCGGTAGCTTCGGGCCTGGGCGGAGCGAACAGCTCGACCGGGGCGGCAGTGGCCGATCTGGATGGCGATGGCGACATGGACCTGGTGGTGAATAATGTAAATGGCCAGGCCCAGCTCTTAGAAAATACTTCAGGAGGGGGCAAGGCATCAGCCAATTCGCTGGTACGTTACTGTGATCAGCGGGGTATGATGTCCCAATCAGAAGGTAAGAGTGAGGGTTCCACGGCTACAGTCAGGTCCGTGCCTTTACCGTTCGTACGAACGGATTATACCAAAATACCAATAACAACAGGTACGATTCGTTCCTCCTTCGATCGCCAGCCCCTACAGCCCTTCGCCGGGGCAGGAATGGGCGATAGCCTGATCGTGCTGGACCTGCCCGACGGTCGGCGACTGGAGGCGGGGATGTGGCGGCCGCTGCGGGTGGGGCACTTCGAGGACGGGCGGTGGACGTACGAACCGATTCCCGATACCGACGGCTGGTGGCAGTCGCTAAACCTGATCGAGGGTGACGGGAGTTGGGAGGTGATTGCCGGAAACTGGGGTCTGAACAGCAGCCTGGGGTCACCCACTCCGGAAGCCCCCCTGCGGCTTTACTACACCGATATCGACGGCAACGGGCGGCGCGATCCGCTGATCACTTACGTGCGGGGCGGGAAAGAATATACCCTGGCCGATAAAGACGAGCTGGCCGCCCAGTTCCCGAGTTGGCGTCGGAATAACCTGAGTTATGGTGATTTTGCTAGCCGCGACTTCGCCGGCAACTTTCCCGACTTGAAGGATGCCGCGCCACGCTTCGCCCTGACGCTGGCCCACCTGCGTCTGCGTCCTTCCGCTGCCGGTGAATGGACTATCGATACCTTGCCGCGCGCTGCCCAGATCACGCCCCTGCACATAGCCAGACATACAAGCCTCGGCACGCTGCTCGGCGGTAACACTCTCGACGTTTTGCCGCGAGTGGGTCGGCAAGACGCCGCCGCCCTTCAACTCCTTCGGACCGACGGAAGCGTACAATTCATAGACCTGGGGGAAAGCCGGAACCGTGACCGGGTGGTGAGTATCGAGGGCACCGTATCTGGCCCTTGGAAAGTTAGCCTGCATAGTGGAGAAACCGTAACGGTAAGTCTCGCGGCCTCGCGCTAGCAATGCGGGCGGTCGGCTACCTTTGCGACCATCGAACGCCCGACGAACCTCCTCCGCATCCGAATTGCCGTAGCCCTCGCCTTTGCGATCAACGGCTTCGTGTACGCCAACTGGACGAGCCGGCTGCCCCGCCTGCAGCAGATGTACGGGATGGATAACGGGGAGACGGGCTTCGTGCTGACCGCTCTGGCGCTGGGGGCGCTGGTCGCCATGCCGCTGGCCGGCTACCTGATCGTGAAGAACGGGAGTCGGGTACTGACTATCGTCTTCACCCTCGTTTTCATCTGCAGCGTACCGATCATCGCCTTCCTGCCTGACTATTGGTGGCTGCTCTGCGTGATGCCCCTGCTGGGTATCAGCACCGGGGTGATGGACGTGGCGATGAACGCCCAGGCCGTGGAGGTGGAGCGGCTGTGGGGGACCCCGATCACTTCCTCTTTCCACGCCTGCTTCTCCGGGGGGATGTTCCTGGGGGCCGGAGCGGCGGCGGGTTTCATCAGCCTGGGCTATGACATGGGGGCGCATCTGCTGGCGGTACTGGCGATCACGCTTGGGGTGGCCGCCTTTTCGTTGCGGAATCTTTTGCCCGATGCCCCGGAAGAGCAGGATGAGCAGGGCAGCGCCGTAGGCAGCAAGTTCACCCTGGGTATTGTCGTACTGGGCGTGGCGGCTCTGTGCACCATGATCGGGGAGGGGGCCATGGCGGACTGGACGCCGCTGTACATGACGCGGGTGACCGGGGCGGCCGAAGCGTTGGCACCCCTGGGGCAGGCGGCGTTCAGCGGGGCGATGTTTCTGGGGCGGGCCCTGGGGGATGCATTGCGGGCGCGGTTCGGATCGTTATGGGTAGTGCGGGGTGGGGGGCTGCTGGCCTTTGCGGGGGTGACGGCGGCCATATTGTTTCCCGCGCCGGCCGTGGCCATTGCCGGCTTCGGCGCCGTGGGATTGGGACTGGCGAACATCATTCCGGTGGTCTTCAGCGAGGCGAGTAAGCTGCCGGGGCTGCGGCCGGGGGTGGGGATCAGCTCGGTCAGTACCATTGGCTATGCGGCCTTTCTCTTCGGGCCGCCCATTATTGGCTTCGTAGCGGACTACCAGAATGCCGCCCTTCCCGCTGGCTTGCCGCTGCTAGCTGGGGTAGCCGGTCTGCGGGTCGGCCTGGGGGTGGTCGCCCTGCTGATGGTCATGCTGTGTGGCATCGCCTTTTTCGTCCTGCGCATCCGGGAGGAGCGAATTGGGGGGTAGCTGTCAAAAATTCCTACATTTGCTGCACAGTCTCAAAAACCCGAACATGAAATTTAGCCTCGATAAGCAGGAACGCTATAGCGTGATCAAGCCGGAGGAGGACAACCTGAACTCCGCCGTCGCCCCCCAGCTGAAGTCGGAATTCGTCATCTTAGCCAACGAGGGCATCAGCAACCTGATCCTGGATTTGAGTGCCGTGAAGTACGTCGATTCGTCCGGACTGAGCGCCATCCTGACGGCGCGCCGGCTGTGGAGCAATCTGGGCACTTTCGTTGTAACGGGCGTCGAGCACAGTGCCGTGAAGCGGCTGGTGGAGATCAGTAAGGTCGATACCGTGCTCACCATCCTGCCCACCATGAGCGAGGCCGTCGATTTCGTGCACATGGAAGAGCTGCAGCGCGACCTGCAGGGGGAACCCGGGGAGGAGTAGCCCCCGCCGAACCATTGCGCTTCGAACTCGTCGTTCTCGGAACGAGTGGCGCCGTACCGACAGCGGGGCGGTATGCCAGCGCTCATCTTTTGCGGGCCGAGGCCACCGACGTGCTGATCGATTGCGGGGAGGGGACGCAACTGCGGCTGCAGGAGGCGGGGGTGGGCCTTGGGCGGGTACGCCACATTCTCATCTCCCACCTGCACGGGGACCATTACTTTGGATTGCCTGGCCTCATCACCAGTCAGGCGCTGCAGTCCCGCTCGGTCCCGCTTACGGTGGTCAGTCCGCCCGGGCTTCGGGACAAGCTCGCCTCGCTGCTGGAACTGGACCGCTACCGCTTGCCCTTCGAATTGGACTTCGTAGAACACGCGGCTACGGACTTCAGCTACCTCCTCGACAGCGGCGAGCTACGGATTAGCACCTTTCCCCTGCGGCACCGGATCGCGACCAATGGTTACCGGATCGAAGAGCATCCACGCCAGCCGAACATCCGCAAAGATCAGTTGGAGCGCTACGGCATCCCCTACACGGCGATCCCCGGGATAAAGGCTGGGGACGATTTCGTCACGGCGTCAGGCGAGCGCATTCCTTCCACGGAACTGCTTACACCTGCGTCCGCGCCCCGCTCCTACGCCTACTGCTCGGACACCGTGTACTTCCCGGAACTGGCCGCATGGGTGAAGGGAACGGACCTGCTTTACCACGAGGCGACATTCCTCCACGAACTGGCCGATGAAGCCCGAAAGAAAGGCCACGCCACCGCCCACGAGGCCGCCGAGATCGCCCGTGCCGCCAACGCCGGTCAGTTAATTCTGGGGCATTTTTCCACCCGCTACTCGAACGTAGATGCCCACGAAGCCGAGGCGCGTACTATCTTTCCGAACAGCTTCGCCGCCCGCGACCTGTACCGCTTCGTGGTGCCCTACACGGGCCGTAACTTACCGACCAACAGCTAAATTCGACCATGCGCTACCCCTTACTCAGCCTGCTCCTTCTTGCCGCCAGCCTGCTTGCAGCCCAGATCACCGATCCTAAAGCCACCGAATTCTACGAACCGGTACCGCCGAAGGTGAAACCGGGCGAGGAGATGGGTGACCCGCCGGCCGACGCCATTGTGCTGCTCGGCCCCGATGCGGCCACCGACGAATGGGTGGATGAGGATACCGGCGGCCCCGTGGAATGGACGCGGGAAGGGAACACCCTGGTCGTGAAGCCGGGGACGGGATACATCGCCACCCGCCGCAAGTTTGGCGACGTACAGTTGCACGTAGAGTGGAAATCGCCCATGGAGCCCGATAAGCAGGGGCAGGGCCGTGGAAATAGCGGCATTTTCCTGCAGGGGCGCTACGAAGTGCAGGTGCTGGAAAGCGAGGGAAGCGACACTTACACCAACGGGCAGGCCGGCTCCATCTACAAGCAGGCACCGCCGCTCGTGAACCCCCTGCGCCCGATGGGGGAATGGCAGACCTACGACATCATCTACACCGCCCCCCACTTCAACAAGGACGGGATGCTGACCAAGCCGGCCTACGTTACCGTACTGATCAACGGCGTGGTGGTGCAGAACAACTTCGAGATCAAGGGACCCACCGAGTATATCGGCCTTCCCCACTACGTGAGCCACGGCGACGACGTGATCAAATTGCAGGATCATAGCAACCTGGTGGCCTACCGGAATATCTGGGTCCGGGAACTGTAGCCCGCTTTGCCGCCGCGCATTCTGGTCTGCCCCGATAAGTTCAAGGGAAGCCTGACCGCTGAGGAAGCGGCCGCCGCCATCGTAAGGGGAATCCGCCGGGTGTGGCCGGAGGCGGAAATTGACGTTCAGCCGCTTGCCGACGGCGGAGAAGGAAGCCTCGAACTGATGGCTGACCGGAGCGGCCTGAGCCGGAGAAAGGTTACCGTAAGGGGGCCACTGCGCCGGCCCATACATACGGAGTACCTGCTCGGTAATGGTCGCGCCCTGATCGAGACGGCCCGGGCCTGCGGGCTCCACCTGGTGCCCCCGCCCCGCCGCCACCCGAAGAATACGACCACCCTGGGCGTCGGTATGCTCATTGAGGATGCTCTGGCCCGGGGGGCGCGCGATATCACGCTGTTTCTGGGGGGCAGCGCCACGAATGACGCCGGAGCGGGGATGGCCGCGGCGCTGGGTTACCGATTCTACGGCGCTTCCGGAGAAGACTTCATTCCGATGGCGGACTCGCTGGGCTACGTGACGCGCATTGATGCCAGCCATTGCATTCCCGCACTCGGTGAAGCAAAGGTGACGGCGGTCTGCGATGTCGATAATCCGCTGCTTGGCTCATCCGGAGCAACGTACACCTACGCAAAGCAAAAAGGGGCACCCACGGGTGAATTACCGGAGTTGGAACGGCAGATGATGAAGTTCGGGGAATGCATACTACGGGACTTGGGCTCCGACATCCGATTTACGCCGGGGGGCGGGGCCGCGGGTGGATTGGGGGCCGGGGCACTGGCATTCCTGAACGGCCGCCTGAAGCCAGGAAACAAGGTAATTCCCGATTTACTCGATGTGCCGGAACGCGCGCAGCGAGCGGACTTACTCATTACCGGGGAAGGTAAAATCGACCGGCAGACGGCACACGGAAAGGTGATAGCGGGGGTATTGGGGTATAACCGGCCGACCATAGCGGTATGTGGCGCGAGTGAGGTGGGGCCCGACGACCTCGGCCTTCGGGCTATACTAGCCATTGATCGACTGCCGGAGGTTAGTCGGGAATCAGGTTTTTTACATGCGGCCGAGCACGTTGAGCGATTGGTAGCCAACTACTTGCGGGAGCACTATCCGAAAGCGGACTAAAAAAGCCTAGCTTTTCTTTCGCAATCGGGAAGATCGCCTTAAATTTGCAGCGCTTTAGCGTTGACGACCTTAGACACCTGGAGACGTGGGTGAGTGGCTGAACTTTTCTGCAGCCACGGCCGAGCAGCCTAAATGAGGGTTGTGATCTTCGAGTAAGCGAATGAATCGAGTAGACATTTGGAGACGTGGGTGAGTGGCTGAACTTTTCTGCAGCCACGACCGAACAGCCTAAATGAGGGCTGTAATCTTCGAGTGAGCGAATGAATAGTATAGATACCCGGAGACGTGGGTGAGTGGCTGAAACCACCAGTTTGCTAAATTGGCGTACG
>CAZKPE010000135.1:5465-10682 GCA_964554545.1 uncultured Lewinella sp. | reverse complement strand
AGGAGAGTCCCCACCCGGTCGTGGTGGGAGGTGACTTCAATGACGTGCCCTCCTCGTTCACCTACAAGGAGATGCTTTCTCCCCGGTTGTACGATATCTGGACCGAGCACGGCTACGGCCTGGGGACTACCTTCACCGGACCGCTACCGGGCCTGCGGATCGACTACCTATTGGTCGATACCAGCCTGAGCGTGGTGGAGGTGGAGCGGCTGGAGTCGCCCTGGTCGGATCACCGGCCGTTGCGGGCGGTGCTGACAAAGTAAGCCGGTTTAAAAGAATGTGTCGTAACTTTCTGTGCACCAGCGATCGCATCGCTGACCACTATGACGACACTGCGTATTCACCTCACCGCACTGATCTGCCTGCTGGGAATCGGTTCCGCCCTCGCCCGTGCGGCGGGGAACGCAGTAGTGGTAGGTATCGCCGACTTCGAGGACCCCGGCATCACCGACCTGAAGTTCACCGCCCGGGACGCCGCCGTCTTCGCCGACTACCTCCGCCGGCCCTCGGGGGGTGACCTGGCTGCCGGACGGGTCCGGGTGCTGTTAGATTCGGCGGCGACCCTGGCGGCCATCCAGTCGGCCCTGGCCTGGCAACTGGAAACGGCCAGTCCCGATGCCCCTAGTTACCTCTACCTAGCCACTCACGGTGACGTGGAGGCTGAACAGATCAATACCGGGGGCTACCTACTCGCCTACGATACGCCCCGCAACAATTACGAACTACTGGCGCTGAGTGTCGGCTTCCTTAACGACCACATCACCCGCCTGGCTGCGAAGGGGGTCACCGTAATCGTGGTGACGGACGCCTGCCACGCCGGAACGCTCGCCGGGGATGCCGTAGCCGGCCGCACCCTGACCGCGGCCCGCCTGATGCAACGGCTGGATAGCGAAGTCCGCCTCCTCTCCTGCCAACCTTACGAGCTGGCCCGGGAGGGACGGCAGTGGGGAGACGGTCGGGGAGCCTTCTCCTACCACCTCATCCGGGGGCTCGAAGGGGCCGCCGACGCCGACCGCGACCGCCGCATCGATCTGTTCGAGCTGGAGCAGTACGTGGAGCAGTCGGTCAGTAAGGATACGGAGCGGCAGCAACACCCGGCCCTGGTGGGGGGGCGCAAGGACTGGTCGATCTCCACCGTCAGCCAGGAAAGCGAACGCGGCGTTCTAAGCGAACGCAGTGCGGAGGTAGCTGAAGACTTCCTGACGAGTCAGCTGGCCCTCACCGGTCCCGAGGTCCAGCGGACTTACCTCCGCTTCCGACGGGCGGTGGCGGCCGGCAAGCTGACCACCCCGGCGGAGCGCTGCGCTCAAACTTACTTCTGGCAACTGCGCGGTGAGCCCGCCCTGCTGCCCCTGCGCGGCCTGCTGGACGAGGCCTACACCGTCCCCCTGCTCGACTCCGTACAGCAGGCCATTCAGGACTACCTCGAGGCCGACGCCGATGAGCTGATTCAGCGGGAGGAATTGGATGAGAAGTACCTAGCCTTTCCGGACTTTTTGGCGGAGGCGGCGGCGGTAATCGGGCCGACCGATCCCCGTTATCCCGCTTTGGTGGCCAAACGCTTATACTTCGAGGGATTGATCCGGCGATTACGGACCAACTTTACCGTCCTGGCCGATACGCTGCTAGCCTCCGCCGACAGTTTGCTCACCGCGGCGATAGCCCTGGCTCCGGATGCGGCTTACATACAGAACGAATGGGGGATCGTGAACGAAAAACTGGGCAGGGACTCCCTGGCCGAAACGGCCTATCGACGGGCCCAGCAATTGGCTCCTACCTGGGCGCTGCCTTATAACAACCTGGGAAATCTACTGACCGACCGAGATCCCGAAGCCCGTTTTAGCGACGCCGCCAGGGCCTATGAGCGCGCGATCCGGTTAAGGCCGGACCTGGGGGTGGCTTACATGAACTACGGGGTACTGCATCGCACCGTACAACGGCCGGATTCAGCCGCGGTACTCTTTGAGCAGGCCGTAGCGGTTACACCGGAACTGATTGAGGCCCGATACAATCTAGCCAGCGTCCTGGCTACCTATCCCGACCGTTGGGAAGAAGCCGTGCGGCAGTACCGTTCCGTGCTCACGGACCGCCCCCGGCGTGCGGATGCATTCTATGGCTTGGGGTACCTATACGAGCATAATAGCACGTTGGATTCGGCGCTGGCCAACTACCTGAAGGCCGCCGCCCTGGAAGATGACGCGCTGTCCGACCTCCTCTATCCGGCCCTGGCCCGTAGTTTCCTGGCTCTCGACCCCCCGGCGGGCAAAGCCTTCTTTACACGGCTACGGCGGCAAAAGCCGCTCTCCCCCTTCGGCTACGCCTTTTCGGCCGTACTGGACACCGTCGATCAATCCTGGCAGACCGCGCTAACCACGGTGGAACTGGATGAAGAAGAGCACTACGATCTGATTGCCGGAGCGGTAGAAAAATTATTCTTCTTTGATCGAAGCAAATTATCGGTCGCCGCCGCCCGGGTCGGGACGAAGACCCATCCAAACTACCTGGGAGCCTACACGACCCTTACCGTCATTCTCGTCTTGGATGGCCAGATCAACCAGGCGGAAAAAGCGTTCCGCGATGCCCTATCGGTGGCCAAAAGGACGGATACCGTGGCTGACTTCTGTGCGGAGATCAGCACCTACGACTACTACGACCCGCTACTAGAGCGACCGCGCACAAGCAGGCTGTTTGCGAAATATTGTCCGGAAGCGGATATCACCGATCGCGAAGATTGACCGATGTGCGCTGCCTTTCCGATACATAGGCCGCAACCGGACGCAAAACCCGCCCGCCGGGGTTACCCTACTGCATTGGATGACATCAATAAGGGGGGAGCCGATGTGAATCGACCTCCAATTTCACTCACCACATATATATATTTTCACAATGAACCTGCCGTATTTGGTTTCTTTACTCATTATACTCTGGCTTCCGCACGGCGACCGGCTGCTCACCGAAGCGGATCATTCGGCCGAATTACCGCAGGCTTGTGACCTAGGGGAAATAGAGCGCAGCCTCGCCAATTACCAAGCCTCCGACGCCACCGAACTGAGGGACCGGGCCGAGAATCGGAGTAAGTACGCGGGTTATGTCGCCAATTTGGCCACTTGTACCGGCCAGGAAGCCCGTATTCTGCGTAGGTATTTTCAAGGGTTGGTAGCCCGCATGAGGGCCGAGGATATGGAAGATCGTGATCCGCAGAGGAGTAGCGATCAGCTGACGAGGGCGCTTAAGCACCTCAACAAAGCCATTGATCGGGATAGTAGTAAATCCTACTTACTCAACGAACGGGGTGTTATCTTCGAATTACTCGGGCAACTGGTGGAAGCCCAGGCAGATTACGAACGCGCCATTGCACTTGACTCGCTCTGGGCTCTACCGCAGAGTAACCTGGGGAACGTGCTGTTGGAACGGGGTAGCAATAATGCCGCGAAAAGATTCTACAGGCAGGCACAGCGGAAAAAGAAAAATCTGGAAGTCGCTCATCTCGGGCTGAGTATAGCACTTGCAACTGAAGCGCCCGCTCAATCTCAAAAAGAGCTCGCGGCAGTCAACGCCACCTACCTGAACTCCAGAAAGGATGTAGCCCGTGCCCGGATATTATTCGCACAGGGCAATTCCGGTCAAGCCATCGCGATCTATGATAGTATACTACAGGCTAACCCAGGACGTAATCGGGTCAGACTGGCCCTGGCCGATCAACTGGCCAGGGGGGGGCAGGTTCCCAGAGCCCTGGATACCCTTCGCTCCGTACTGGGAAGGCAGGTACCTCCTAAGTTACGCTATCGGAGCTACCAATTGCTATATGACATTTACCAACGTCAGAGTACGCACCGTGGAGACATCCGGAACATCTTCCTGGAAGAATGGAATCGTAACCGCCCGGTGGGTAGCTTATATGCCTATACGGACCTCGTGAATGAGTCAACGAAGGTGAAGGATGTGCTGGCCGCCCTACCGAACGCCGCGAAGAGCCAGTCTGCGCGCCGAAAAGCGCTAATTTACCGCGAGGCGGCGCAGGTCTATTTTGGGCACAATCGACTAGAGCAGGCCCGCGCCGTAGCTAGAGAGGGACGGAATCGTCTCGGGCAAAGCGTCATCGCACACCATACTTTCATTGAGATATCCCTGATTTGTGAGATTCAAATGAATACGAATAAGTACGGTCGGGTTGCCCGAGCAATGAGGAGGGCATGGAATGAGCTGGGGCTGAATTTGGAAAAAAGAAAAAAACTCAAACGTCGAATCTGTAGGGACGCTAACTTCTATGAGGATGTAATCAGGAAAAACGTGCCGGCTGAATTGAAGGAATGCATTTGATTTCATTCGACGTATTAAACTGCCGAAACGGTCCCGGCGAACTTCCTTTTTCCCATAAGCCTTTCATACGCTCCCATGAAGCCTCTCCTTTACGCATCCTCGATCCTTCTTTTTACCGTCCTGATGGGCTGCGAGAGTGATACCTCCCAGACCTCCGCGCAACGAGCGGAAACCGTTGAGATCACCTTCCCCCAGCTCGATACTACGCTTACGGTGAGTGTGGACCCACTGGAAAATATAACATTCATGGATGGTAAGCCGGTGACCCGAGATTCCGTCCTTCTCTCTTTACCCATCGAAGTCAACGGGGAACCCGAACGCATTTACTTGTTTGCCGATCCGGAAACCGGGGAACCTACAGAAGCCCTGGGATTTTCCCAGGGCAACGCACTGTCACAGTCCAGTGACCTCATTTTGTGGCAGGTCTTCTACCGAGCCACTGGCGGCGGTAGTATTTTCAAGCGGAAGCAGCCGAACGATGCCCCACCCGCTGAGACGAAGTCCATGTAGTGTAGGCGGCCTACCGTCGGAAATTCAGAAAAGCCCTTCGGAAAGTAAAGATTGCTCCCCCTGCGGATCCCACCATTACGTGTCGTAACTTCCACGGTGACGGCGACTGACCGCCGCTGCTATGACGACACGCCCCCCGACACTCTTCCTGCTGTTACTGGCAGCGAGGTTCCTGTTCGCGCAAGCGGGGGGGACTGCCGTGGTGGTGGGGGTTGCCGACTTCGAGGACCCCGGCATCACCGACCTGCGTTACACCACCCGGGATGCCCAAGCCTTCGCCGACTACCTTCGTCACCCCGACCACGGAAGGTTGCCCGCCCGCCGGGTCAAACTGCTGCTGGATAGCGCGGCCACCCTGGCGGCCATCCAGTCGGCCCTGGCCTGGCA
>CAZKPE010000135.1:0-5365 GCA_964554545.1 uncultured Lewinella sp. | reverse complement strand
CGGGGTGCCTTTTCCTACCACCTCATCCGCGGATTGGAGGGGGGGGCCGACAGCGACCGCGACCGCCGGGTCGACCTCTTCGAACTGGAGCGCTACGTGGCCGAATCGGTAAGCGAGGATACGGAGCGGCAGCAACATCCGGCACTTGTGGGGGGGCGGAAAGATTGGGTAGTGGCCGCCGTTACCGGTACCGGGCCGCGGAAATTGCTGGAGGAGCGAACGGAATCGGCCGAAGCCGACTTCCTTACCGCCCAACTCGCCCTGACGACTCCCCACGTGCAGCGAACCTACCTGCGCTTTCAGCGCGCACTGGAAGCGGGGAATCTTATTACCCCCGCCGGAAAGTCGGCCCGCGACTACTTCCGGAATCTGAGGAGCGACCCGGAACTATTGCGCGTGCGGGGGCTGCTCGACGCCGACTTTACGGTCGCCCTGCTCGATTCGGTACAGCAGGCCATTCAGGATTACCTGGAGGCCGACGCCGACGAGCTGATGCAGCGGGAAGAACTGGATAGCAAATACCTGGCCTTCCCCGAATTCCTGGCCGAAGCCGCGGCCATCGTCGGGCCCGCCGATCCCCGTTATCCTGGTATCGAAGCGAAGCGCTTGTATTTCGAGGGCCTGATCCGCCGACTGCAAATCTCCTTTACGAGCCAAACGGACTCCTTACTGACCGCCGCCGACAGTCTCCTTACACTGGCAATGGCGGGTGCCCCCGAAGCGGCCTATATCCACAACGAACTGGGCATCGTGAAGGAGGCGATGGGTGAATATGAAGCGGCCCAAACGGCTTACGAACGGGCGCGTGAGCTCGCCCCCACCTGGGCCATTCCCTACAGCAACCTGGGCAGCCTGCTCACCGATCTCGACCTGGAGGGGAACGCGGAACCCGCGGCGGCGGCCTTCCGCCGCGCCATTGCGCTCAAACCAGACTTGGCGACCACCCAGATGAACTACGGCACCCTCCTGCTCGATATCGGGAAGCGGGACAGTGCCCTGATCTACCTGCGGGAAGGCTATCGGCTCGGCAACCAGTACGCCCTGACGGGTTACAATCTGGCCTATGCCCTCCAGCAGGATGCCGGTGACCGCGCCGAAGCCCGCGACCTGTTCCGCCGGGTGATCGCCGATCATCCGGACCTGCCGGATGCTTACCTGGAACTGGGCAATACCTTTCGGCTGGACGGGCGGCTCGACTCCGCGGAAGCCGTATACATCCGGGCCATCGAACGCTTCGCGGACTACCCTTGGCGCCCCCTCTATGACGTACTGATGGAACTCTACCGCGATCACGAGCCGGAACGGGGGGTGGCGTATTTCCGAACGCACGCAAGGAACCATCCTCACCTCGGGATCGCCTATGCCGCCCGGGCCAGTATCGACCCTACGGATCGGGAGTGGCTATCGGCGGTAGAAGAAGCCAGCGCCACGGCCGGGGATGGCTTCGGCTTCATCACCTCGACCGCTATTCACCTCTACCGTTACGGTCAGGCGGACGCCGCCGAACTGGCCGCCGGGCTCGCGGTTCGCCAGTACCCCGACAAGATGATGGCCCACCGGAACCTGACCGAATTGCAACTCCGTGGCGGCAAGCTGAAACAGGCCGCGGAGAGTGTGCGACGGGCGGTAACGGTGGCCCGGGCAAATGGGGAATTAGCCGGCTACTGTTCCTTCGTTCGCGATTCGGATCTCTACACCCCCCTGCTCGAAGAAGGAAAGCTCCGAAGGCTACTGGATAAGACCTGTCCCTAACCGATACCCCTCCACTATGCGCTACGGCTATCTGTTCTTCGCCCTTTCCCTATGGCTACCGACCGCACTGGCCGGGCAGTCTACCTTGCACGTACTGTACCTGAATATCGCCTACGAGGAGGATGAGATCCACCAGGGGTGTCGGCTGGATTCGCTGAATGCAACCAGTCTGTTCACCACCGTAGGGGAACTGGCTACCGAAGCGGGGAATCCCCTGAACGTCCGGGTCCACCAACTTGCCTACGATCGAACCGGGGTACTCAATTACCTCCGGGATCTGCAGCCCGCCCCGGAAGATGCCGTCGTCTTCATGTTTAGCGGGCACGGTGTCGAGGATCCGGCGGAAACTGGCTGGCCCCTGCTGTACCTCTGCTCCTCCCCGGACACGGCCTTACATCTATCCACCTGCGGACTGAGTTTGCAAGCCATTCACGATCAGCTCCGGACAAAAAATGTCCGGATGTCGCTCACAATAGGCAGCAGTTGCAATCATGACCCCCTGGCGGATACGACCGCCCAGCGGATGGTCAGGTCCCCATTGACGGACCTGACTACCTCCCCGGGCGGCACCACTTACGATTTTGAACTTTTCACGGATTACCGGGGCCATATACTCGCTTCGGCCAGCGAGGCGGGGCAACCGGCCTACCTGACCGACGACCTGGGTTCCTACTATGTGTACGCCCTTTTGGAAATGATCGTAGAGGGTATCGTCAGTGATGAGGGGAGTAGCTGGGCCCGCATCCTGAGGAGTACCGACGAACGGGTGCGGACCGTATACCGGGTGGACCAAAACGCTCAGTTCACTATCCACCGCGATAATCAACTGCGCAGCAACCGCAACGATAACCCTACCGTAGGCTCCGATACGCTGGACGAAGCCCTATCCCTGCTGCCCTACTACCTGATCGGCGATATCATGATGAGCGTCAACGAAGACGATGCAGAGCAGTATCAAGCAAGAATTACGGAGGCCCGTGTCTTTTTTGACCGGCAGGCGATGCGGGGCCACCATCTGGACTACAGCGAGGAACTTTCCTCGATATACTTCGACTCCGCCGCCGAAGAGGAGGACTTCGACTTCTTCATCGGGGCCTACTCTACCTTCCTGGATTACCTTCCCCAACTGCCGACGGCCCTACGCACACAAATTGAATCCTTCACCACCTCACCGGGTAGCAGATAGCCTCTCGCCCCCAATCTCCGGCCGCTATGACCACACGCTTACTTCTCGCCCTACTGACCTTGCTGCTGGCTTACGGCAGCGCCTACGCCCAACAACAGCTCCGTTCCACCCCGTCGGGAGAGCCCACCTTTTCGCAAACCGGCACCCAGACCACCTCCGGTACCAAGCGTAAGCGGATGGGCTTCGGTGACCTCCTGCGCAGACGATTGGCCGCCAAAAAGGCACGGGAACAGGCAGCCAATTCCCCAACGAATGGCGCACCCGCGGCCCCGCCCGCATCCACCGGCAGCGAGCCTTCAGCGCCCCCCACGGCCGCCATGACCACGGCCAGCGCCCTCGACCTGGGTTACGCGGCCATCGAGGAAGGGGAGTACGCCACCGCCTTCGGCTACCTCCGCCAGGCCGAGGAACAGGTGGACCTGAGCGACGGCGATGCCGCCCTGGAGCTCTTCGAATTGTATGCCCTGCTGGCCAGTGAATCGGCGGCAATGGACAACGAAGACATGGCCTTCACCTACCTTAACCGCGGAGAAGACGTGCTGAACCGCTACTTCGACAGCGCGCCGAATATGTATGAGGAGGTTTACGTCATGGAAGAGGCGGCCGATCTCTATTACCAGCTGGGCCTATTCGGTACTGCCGGGGACCTATACGCCCAGATCGCCGACTTCACCTTCGAGCCCCTGCCCGCCTACATGGCGGCCAGCTGTTTTGCCCTGGAGGGGGAAAGCCAGGAGGCGCTGGACTACCTGGAATTTGCCCTCGCGATCGACTTTCTCGAGGAGGAATGCATCGACATCGCGTACGACTCGGACCTGGATAGCATTCGGGATACGGAGTACTTTGCGTACTTACAGGAGGAGTACGGTTTCTAAATGGGCCAGCCTTCGAGACACCTCCACGCCCTCCTCATCACCGCCCTGGTGTTCGGGCTCATCGGGGCGCTGCGGCTGATTACCTTCGACATCCACTTCTTCGACCCCTTCAACAACGGGATCCAGGACTACGAGGTCACCGACATCCTCTTTTCCCAGCTCCGGGACCCCGAGCGGGTGGCCCTCGAAGACCGCATCGTGCTCGTCCACCTCGATCGGCCCCAGCGGGCGGAGGTCGCCACCCTGATCGACCGGATCGCCGCCCGCCGGCCCGCCGCCATCGGGGTGGACATCCTCTTTCCGGGCCGGAAGGATGCGCGGGGAGATAGCCTGCTCGCCGCCAGTCTGCGCGAGCACCCGCAGGTGGTGCTGGCCGCCAATCTGGGGGCCTACGACGAGGAGCGGGAGGGCATTCGCAGTTTGACCGTTTCCGACTCGATCTTCGCCCGCCACGGCCGCAATGCCTACACCAACTTCCTGGCCGGCACCGACCGCACGGTCCGCCTCTTCACCCCCCGACTGCAAACCCTCGACGGGCAGACCCAGACCGCCTTCTCCATCGCCCTGGCCGAGCAACTGGCCCCCGAGCGCGTCCGCAAGCTCCTGTGGCGGCGGGGCGAGCGGCCGGTACGCATCAATTACCGCGGCGATTACCGCAGCTTCCTGCGGGTCGACGGCCGGGAGCTGCTGGAGGCGGGAGACGAGGCCCTGGCCGTCTTCCGGGACCGCATCGCCATCATCGGTTTCATCGACAGCCGGGCGGCCGACGCCCCCCTCGAGGACCGCTACTTCACCCCCCTCAATGCGGTCTACACCGGCCGCAGCCTGCCCGATATGTACGGGGCGGTTATCCATGCCAACATCATCTCCATGATCCTGGACGGTAGCTACATCTTCGAGCTTCCCGCCTGGTTGGAGGGGCTGCTAATCTTCCTGTTCACCTACGCCAACGTCTTCCTCATTCACCGGCTCTACCACCAACTGCCCGATTCCTACCACGGCGTCACCCGTTTGCTGCAGTTGGTCGAACTTCTTGGATTTTTCTTCCTGGTTGCCGTACTTTTTTACCACTTCCGGCTCAAAATCGATTTCTCCGTCGGACTCCTCGCGCTGCTGCTCGCCTACGACATCGTCATGATATACGAGAGCTTCCTGCGCAAGCGCATTCCCTACCTATCCCGGCCCACGCCATGAACTACCTGACCGTCCCCCTTCTCCTCGCTTGCTCCTTTGCCCTTTTTGGGCAGGACGTCGTACCCGTTGTGATGTACGCGGAAGGGCCGATCCGTTACGAGGGAGCTGCCGGGCCGGGGAACCTCGACGCGGTCTACACCGGACATCATTTAACGGGCGGCGGGGCGCTGGTGCTGAGGGAATCCGCAAACGTCGAACTGCTGGCCAACGAGCAGTTTGTTCGGCTAAACGAGCCGGGGCGCTACCCGATCACCGAGCTCTTCCGGGAGGCGCCGGTCCGGCGGGGCATCCTGGGGCTCTTCTACGACTTCATCAGCCGCGGACTGGAGGATTCCGGATCGGCGGAAGACCTCGAGCG
>CAZKPE010000134.1:0-10701 GCA_964554545.1 uncultured Lewinella sp. | reverse complement strand
CAAACAGTGCAGATTTCGATCCGACCCGCCGAGATGGATGGAGGAGTGATGCGCTACTCGTCTCTGGTCTAACCCGCCGGGTACGTACGGAAGGGATGGTGCGCAGTACGTGGCTGCTTGTCGTGGAGTGGATTGGTTGGTATGCATTAATTGTTTTAGGTATTGACTGCACCTGCGCGCCGCCGCCCGAGGTTTAGTATAGAAGTATAAAGTAGGAAGTCGGAAGTCTCGCATACTTCATACTTCATACTTAAAACGGTGGCTCGATCCCCAGTTCCGCGCAAAAGCCCGCGATGACCTTCGCGTTTGCATCCAGTTCCCGGTCGATGGCGCGAAGTTCGGTGCTGACGGCGGCGAGGTCTACGGGTTCTTCCTCCTCGAAAGTGTCGACGTAGCGGGGGATGTTGAGGTTGTAGTCGTTCTCGGCTACCTCGCTGAGGGGGGCGACGTAGCTGTACTTTTCGGTGGTGAGGCGCTCGCGGTAGGTGGTCACGATGCGGTCGATGTCGGCGGGGCGGAGGTGGTTCTGGTTCTTGGCCTTCTCGAAGTGGGCACTGGCGTCGATGAAGAGGATGTCGTCGGGTTGCTCGCGGCACTTCTTGAAGACCAGGATGCAGGTGGGGATGCTGGTGCCGTAGAAGATGTTGGCCGGCAGCCCGATGACGGCGTCGAGGTAGTTACGCTCCTCGATCAGGAAGCGGCGGATGTGGGCCTCGGCCCCGCCCCGGAAGAGCGCCCCGTGGGGCAGTACGACGGCCATCTGCCCGTTCTCGGCCAGCTGGTGGATCATGTGCTGCACGAAGGCGAAGTCGGCCTTGCTCTTGGGCGCCAGCCGGCCGTAGGGACTGAAGCGGTCGTCGCCGTTGAAGAGGTCGCTGGCGCTCCACTTAGCCGAGAAGGGGGGATTGGCCACGATGGCCTCGAAGCGCAGGTCGGGGTGCTGCGGCCGCTCCAGGGTATCCTCCTGGCGGATGTCGAAGCGGTCGTACTTTACCCCGTGCATGATCATGTTCATGCGGGCCAGGTTGTAGGTGGTGCGGTTGAGCTCCTGCCCGTAGTAGTCGGCCACCTCCTCCACCTCCCGGCGCACGCGCAGCAGCAGGGAGCCCGAGCCGCAGGTGGGGTCGTAGACGGACTTGAGGCGCCGCTTGCCGGTGGTCACCAGTTGGGCCAGTACGGTGCTGACCTGCTGGGGGGTGTAGAACTCGCCGGCCTTCTTGCCCGCGTTGCTGGCGAACTGCCCGATGAGGTACTCGTAGGCGTCGCCCAGCACGTCGGCCTCGGTGTCTTCCAGCAGGAAATCGATGCGGTCGAGGTGGCCGAGCACCTTCAGCACCAGGGCGTTCTTGTCCTTTTCGCTGCGGCCCAGTTTGGAGCTGGTGAGGTCGAGGTCCTCGAAGAGCTTGTCGAAGTCGTCCTCGCTCTCCGTACCCATGGTGCTGGCCTCGATGTTGCGCAGCACGGCCGTGAGGTCTTCGAGGATGAAGTCGTCGCGCTGGGCCAGGTTGTGGAACAGCTCGTCGGGCCGCAGGAAGTAGCCGAGCTCGTCGAGGCAGGCGTGGCGAATGGCTTGGTGGTAGTCGTCGTACTGCGGGTGGGCGGGTGCGAGCTGATCGTAGGCGAAGCCGTCCTGGGGCTGCAGCAGTTTTTCGTTCACGAAGAGCTCCAGCTGCTCGGAGAGGAATTTATAGAAGATGAAGCCGAGGATGTAGTCGCGGAAGTCGTCGGCGTTCATCTTGCCGCGCAGGGTGTTGGCGATGTTCCAAAGCTGGGCTTCGAGTTGGGCTTTGTGGGCGGTGGACAAGGGGTTGGGGGGGTAAAGGGGTTAGGGAGGGAAGGTACGGTAGGTTGGGGAGTTTGGGAGTGGGAAGTAGGAAGTATGAAGTAGGAAGTATGAGCGGACTGCCAGACTTCTTACTTCGTACTGCCGAACTTCAAAAGGGCGGCGGGGCGCGGGTGCGGAGGGGGGTGGACGCAGCGAACGCAAGTATATAAGTATGTTTGAACCGACACTCGGAGTAAGGGTTACCCTTTCCGTATAGGTAGATCAACGATAAACCTTTCGACCAACACGTACACGTGAACCACCGACTACCAATGAGACGAATATTCCTCCTGCTGGCATTAACCACCTTCGGCTTTACTTCCTGTATTTCTACCTTGAAAGTAAGGCAGGGTGAGAAAGATAAAAGGGGCATACCCTTCTATGCTTACAAACCCGTGATACAGCAGCAAACAAAGTACGTGGTCAAGTGGGTCACCCTCGAACTGCGGCAGCGATTGCAAGGTAGAGAAGGGGCCGGAACGATCATTCACACTACTCGCTTAGACCCCAGTATGGATGTCCTATCCATTCAAGCAGCCTTATCTACTCTGAATAAAAGTGGTGAGGGGGTTGATAGCGATGAATTCAAGGCGTTGGCCGATAAGATCAGGTCTGCGGGAAAATCCGATGAGGACTTTACTAATGACCTTCTGTCAAATTCAGAGTGCGACACGCAAAATCTAAGGAGCACTACATCCACGGGTATCTACTTGGTAGACAACAACTGGAAGTATAGCAAAGTCGTCGACTACAGCCACCCATATCACCTGAACGCCCGGTCTCCCCTGCTGGGTAACACCGAATTCACCCAGGAACTGGCTCCCAATGGTACCCTAACAAAGGCGACCGCTACCGTGGATTCACAGATCGACGAGGTGCTGGGAGTATTTGCCGGGCTCGCTACGCCACTGGCATCCGTAAAGGTAGCGGAGATTGAAAACAGCAGCGCGGTAGAAGGTGCGACAGCTGACGGGTCACTAAAATACACCTACACTATCGACCTGAAGGAAGAGGGCTGGCTGTACATTTTTACTCGGCAGTATGACGTACCCGTAGACGGCAAAACGAAAAAAGCTGAGAAGAACAGTGTATCAGACAGCAATATAACTGGCGATCAGACAACGGCTACCTTAGCAAATGAACCTGAAACTCCCATTCCATTCTGCTTAGAAAAAGGCAACTACACCCGCCTGGCATGGCCGACGCCAACATCAAAACCCGACGCGGAGGCCGCGAAAAAGCCAACTATAGCTGTTTCGGGTAATATCACTCTTCCGTCAATGGACCACTAGTGGCACAACCAATTACCCCACCGGCAACTCATGAAATCGTAAGGTGGTAATAAAGTAACGCTTTACCGCCCGGGCGGCCCGTATCACGGAGTGAGGGTTTACATTCTCGTCCGCGGCCACAAGGTGGTAGTATCCGGGCCGCCGGAACGAAATCTCTACTTCTCCCCGCCCCGGGTACAGCAAAAATTCCTCCTGTTTTCCCTTCATCCGCTTGATTCGACAATAGTGCTTTTCGTTGATCACAACGTAGGGTCGAAATGGCTTACCCTTGATTCGTTCGGCGCCGTCCAGACCTACAATGTGTCGCTGTACGAGCGCTTGGATATCCCAATCGGTCAGGTAGAGATCGTCGATGAGTTCGATGTGGTGGGCGTGAATAACAAGTTTGCCCGCAGTATAATCCTGGTGTGCTTCGATACCGAAGGGCAGCAGGGGGGAGAAGTCGTACACAGTCGATTAATTGCATAGGGTGATTTCCTCCGCCACCTGCAACAGGCTTCGGGGCAGCGCGGGCGGTGTCTCCGTCCGATTAAGGTAGAGGGATTCGGTGATTTCGCGCACGCGGTGGTTAGCGTCTAGTAGGAAATTGCAGTTGGCGTGGAAGATGGAACTTACCAGCTCAAGTATAGCCAGTTTTCCCAGCACCCGCGCCCCGCCGCCCCATCCCCCCTCAAAACCGCACCCCCGCCTCCACCTCACCCCCCACCCGATTCCCTTCCGGCGGCACCGGACAGGCATACCCCACCGTATACGCGCAGTAGGGATGGTAGGCCTGGTTGAAATCCAGGATGAGGGTACCGTCGGTAGGCAGGGGGAGGTCCAGATAGCGGCCACCGCCGTAGGTCGTCTTATTCGAGGTGGCGTCGCGGAAGGGCAGGAAGAGGCGCTCGGCGCCGGGGGTGGTTCCGTCGGCCGCGAGGGGGCGGTAGAGGGTCAGCGACTGGGGCCGGCCGTTGAGCTCGAAGTCCGCGGTGCCGTAGATGGCGTAGGTGACTTCGGTGCCGGCGCTGGTGGGGAAGGACAGGGTGGCCCCGCTCTCGTCCCGCGTCACGGTAGCCTGCACGCGGTAGTCTCCGGAAATGGGGTAGAACGACAGGCCGCCCCGTTCGCGGAAGGCGTCGAGGGAATCCTGCGGGAGGGGGGAGGTTTCCGGGCGGATGTATTCCTCCCAGAGGCCGTACTGGAAGGTGCGCGCCTCCTGTTCGGGGGAGGTGTAGCTGATCTTTACGAGTTGGTGTTTGTCGTAGCTGCCGTCGGGATTTTGCCAGATGTAGCGGAAGGTATCGTGCTCGATCGCGTAGATATTGATGCGTAAGGGTTCACCCAACTGGACCGGATTGCCGAGATGATCGGACAGTAAGTAGGCGGAGTTGGAAAGCCAGTCGACATTGAAACGAAATTGCACTTCCCCGGCCCGCTCGGTCTGCGTGTTTCCCCGACGTTCTACTCGCGATACCCGTCCATTGAACATCGAGTCGAGATATACCCCATCCATCACCTCCTGGAGGTCAAAGGAAAATTCCCGCTCGTACAGTACGCTGTCGTAAGCCAGGGTGGCAGCCACTCCCTCTCGGGCTATATCATCTACGTAAGCAGTCAGGGCGGGGCCGATGGCGAGCTGTTCGGCGCGGATGAGCTTGCGCACCAAATCGCCCCGGTCGGACTGCAGCAGCTCGATCAGCGCGTCGATCTCCTCCGGCGTGAAGTCGGCGTAGGCTTCGGCTATACTGGCTCCGTAGCGCGAAAGGGCGGTCTCCCGGAAGCGGCCTACGACATGGTCGATATAAACGCGGTCGTCGGCAGCTTCGTTGATCTTAATCGTCGGGTTTAGGCTGATGGCCCGTTCCAGCCGGCTACTGAAGTCCTCCACGGTATAGATAAGATCGATGAGCTCGCCGGTACGGTCGGGGGTAATGGTTTCGTCCTGGGCGCTGAGCGGGTGAAGATGGCAGAGGAGAAGGAGAAGGAAAAGGTAGGGGGGAAGCAATTTCATCGGGCCGAAGATAACCTTCTTGCATACCGGACGGGCTGACCGGCTGCGCACCGACGTCCCTGTCCGTTCAAATTCCGATGGCACCTGCGCGCCGCCGCCCGCCGGAGCCGTGGTGTCGCATAAGCGTTGCCCGTGACAATGAATATATTTTACAATCTTAGTCCCCTTACGGTAACGATTCTTACCCTGGAAGCATAACCGTCCGAATCTTCCCCCACGTCAACCCCTTCCCCGATGGTCCCCTTGTTTGTACGCATTACCGCCCGCACCCTCCTATTCATAGCAGTTTTGCTCGCCTGCTGGAGCTGCGGAAGGCGGGCACCCGCAGCCAGGGGAACGACCGCTGCACCCGCGGTAAGTCGGGAAGACCCCTCCGTCTTTCTGGAACACGAAAAGCTGAGTAGCCTTTATTTGGGCATCGAAAATGAGCTTACGCTGACGGTCCGGGGGGTCGCGGCGGATCGCATAACGCTCACCAGCGCCGGGGCGACCATTCGACCCGGTGATGAAGCCGGACGGTACCTCGTCATCCCGGACCAAGCGGGGGCGCTGACGATCGTGGCGAAAGAAGGCGAGCGAACTCTGCTAGCTAAGGATTTTCGCGTACAGCGTATTCCCGATCCCATTACGCGCTTGGGCCGGAAGGCGGATGGCAGCATGGGTTCCGGGGAGTTCAAGGCCCAGCCCGGTCTGGTGGCCTGGCTCGATGACTTCCCCTACGATGTACGATGCCAGATCCAGAGTTACACGCTCTACTATATCCGTAAACGACAGGACCGGGTGGAGCTAAAGGGTACGGGAAGGAGATTTTCCGGTAACGTGGCCAACGCCATCCGGAGTGCAAAGCCCGGCGATGCTTATCTATTCACGGAGGTGAAAGCCAGGTGCCCCGGGGACACCGCCGGGCGTAGGATTAACGGTTTGGCGTTTGTAATTAAATAAGACGTTTAGGAACTATTTCCGGCTCGGTCGGGGGATAGACCCTTCCCGCCGAATGGCTAGCTGACGGCCGGTATGCTCCACCCAAATCGCCGATGCACCTCCACCCCCAACACCATACACACCACCGGCAGCGCCAGCGGAACCGGAAGCAGAGTATGCAACACGGCCAACGAAAGACCTACGGTTACCGGCTGACCGAGTACCGACATCCGATCGTCCGCAGGCCAAAGCAGACCTAAGCCGACCATCAGCAGCGCAAGCACCGGAATAAGGGGCAGGCCGAGTAGAAGCATAGCGGAGGTAGCGAGCAAAATATACGTCCACCGCCACCCCGGATGGCGGTCGGGGGCGCAGTCGAATCCCCGGGCGGGGGCGCGGGTGCCGGCAATCAACCGGCGGTTGTAGGTGATGATCTTATACAGCGGGGTGAGCAGGAGCCGCAGTACCCGGCTACGCAGTACGGGGCGCAGGATTGGCATACCCGTAGCTAGTACGTGCATCATGGCGTCCAGTCCGTAGCGAATGTCACCCTCGGCAGTGAGGAGGGGGATCTCGTGGCGGGCGCGGTCGAGGTCCAGGCCAGCGGGCGTGTCCCCCTCCCCTACCCGACTGAAGGGCGCGCGCCCACACCACCCCGCCCGCTCGAAGACGGTTGTATAGCCCTTTACACATCGGGCAGGCGTCGTCGTAGATCAGGGTGGGGGTAGGCATGATAAGCCGGGCTTGGTGGACCCCAAGATATGGGAACCGAAACAAACTTTCACTTTTTACTGAAAGTTGTTACTGCCCGGTACTCCCGCCTCACCGTACCCCACCAACCTGCTTTTTTACAGGTCAGCTTTGCCACTTTGGCAGCTCGATTGCGCTCGATTTCTACGGTATCGTCAAATTTGCCATTCGAGGATTATCCCGGTATGGTTGTAGTCGTTTGGATTAGCTCGTTCCTTTGATCTAAGCACCCACAACAGTTCCCGGAAACTTTCTTCGTCACGTCTACTTCGCGCGAAGTATTAGGAAGAGAAAGATGGGTTTGCTGTCGTCCGAGCCGTTCAGGCCCACCTACTGCTTCAGTTTATTGACCTGCGCCCCGACGTGGAGGTCGGCTGGCGGTCGGGCCGAACACAGGGAGCCCCAGCAGGAGGGGAGCACCCGCGGGCCGTCGCGCCGGCAATTTTGATGACTACGCTATCCTTGACGTACGACGAACTACTTACTGTTCGAGTCGCGGCTGCATCTCCTCTTCCCGCATGTGGTGCTCGAAGGTGTAATCAAAAAAAGCGATCTCGCGGGCGAACACCTTGCTTACCCAGTCCCGTGCCTCGTCGGATAGTACCTCAGAGTAATGTCGCTTATCTTTTTTAGTCCCCCCCTTTGTTTTACGGGCAGGCATTTGGAGGGTGCGATCCAGTCCGATTCGCCGGCTAATGTCCGCCAAGGCTTCATTCAGGGCTTCGAATTTATACACCTTATCCACGAGGAGCTGGCCGTGGGAGACGTACTGCTCGAAACCGCTCATCTTTCCCGCCGTCTCGGTAGCGATGAATTGATTGAGACTGCCGTGTTTGTTCTTCCCCCCCCTCCAGTAATACCAACTGATCAATTTGTCGTAAGGGTTTCGCTCGACGGTGAACTTGAAGTAATCATTCCATACTTGCTCGCCAATGTGGCGACGCACCTGATCGGCCGCCATATGGTGGTAAAATCGTAATGTCTTACGATTTTTGCGGAATTCGATAAGCTCAGCTAACCGGAATTGACGAAGAGGAATACGGTAGTTTTGTGGCCCTCGATATCCCAGTTCCCGACGGTAAGCTTCGTCCTTGGCTACAATTGGGGTGATAATATCGTCGGGTCCGCAGATCTCCGAAAGGGCTATTTCTAAACTAGTACCGGCGGTCTTCCTTGTTTTTATAAAGATAAACTTGTGTCGATGGCTAACAATCATTGTGAAGTCAAGTGTTTTCGCAAATTTCGACGCGAATATAGACATTCTGACAATTTTTCGCTGTGTTCAGAAACTGGACTTCAACTCGGTAGTAAGCCGTATCGTACATCGTGCCAGTGCTACGTACCTTTCCCATATGGCTCAGCCCACTCCCCACCACACCCTCATCATCGGCGCCGGCATCTCCGGTATCGGCACCGCCTACTGGCTGCAGCGCAAGTGCCCCGATAAATCTTTCCTCATCTTGGAGGCGCGGGAGGAGATCGGCGGTACCTGGTCGCTGTTCAGGTACCCGGGGGTGCGCTCGGATTCCGATATGTTCACCTTCGGCTACCGCTTCCGGCCCTGGCGGAGCCCGCAGTCGCTGAGCGGGGGGGCGGATATTCTGAGTTACTTACGGGATACGGTGGCCGAGTACGAGCTGGAGCGTCATATCCGCTTCGGACACCGGCTGGTGGCCGCCGACTGGTCCGACGAAAGACAGACCTGGCAACTCACCATCGACCGCCGGGGCGAGGAAATCACCATGTATTGCCGCTTCCTCGCCATCTGCAGTGGCTACTACGACTACGACCAGGCCCACCGACCCATCTTTGCCGGGGAGGAAGACTTCGGGGGCCGGATCGTGGAACCCCAGTTCTGGCCCGACGATCTCGACTACCGCGGTAAACGGGTGGCCGTGATCGGCAGCGGGGCCACGGCCGTGACGATCGTACCCAGTATGGTCGACGGGGGCGCCGAACGCGTCACGATGGTGCAGCGCTCGCCGACCTACGTGATGAACCTGCCCAACCGCAACGGGCTCTTCGTCTTCCTCAAGCGGGTGCTGCCGGAGAACTGGGCCTACCGCCTGGCCCGCTGGACGAACATCTCGCTCAGCATGGCCAGCTTCGGCTTCGCCAAACGCTTCCCGAACTTGATGCGAAAGTACATCATGAACGAGGCCCGCAAGCAACTGCCGGAGGGCTACCCGGTGGAGCGACACTTCAACCCCGCCTACGACCCATGGGACCAGCGGCTTTGCGTCATTCCCGACGGCGATCTCTACCGCGTCATCCGCGCGGGGAAGGCGGCGGTAGTGACCGATCACATCGAGCGCTTCACCCCCGGGGGCATCCGGATGCAATCGGGGGAGGAGGTGGCCGCCGACCTGATCGTGGTGGCGACCGGGCTGAAGATCCACCTCGTCGGCGGGGCCCGCATCAGTGTCAATGGCCGCGAAGTTCCTATCAGCGACACGATGATCTACAAAGGCATGATGGTCGGCAACGTCCCCAACCTCATTTACGCCTTCGGCTACACCAATGCCAGCTGGACCCTCAAGGTGGACCTGACGGCAAATTACCTCTGCAAGCTGATCAATTATATGGACCGCCACGGCTACACCGTCGTCACCCCCCGGGCCGAGCGAATGGATAGCGACGAGAGCTTCCTCAACCTCGATGCCGGCTACATCCGCCGCGCCGCCGCCGTACTGCCCAAGCAGGGGAAGCGGCGGCCCTGGCGGGTGGTGCAGAACTACCTGGTCGATATGCTGAGTATGCGCTTCGGGCAGGTGGCGGATGGGGTGCTGCGGTTTCGCTAGGCTCCCTTGTCTTTGAGGGTGACGAGCACGAGGTAAACGAGCAGCCCGGCCCAGATGAGATTGGCCAGCATGAAGATCAGTCCGATCGGGAAAACGGCCACTACCAATAATAGCAGAATCATGGCGGCGGTAACCAGCAAAACACGGTGGGTCAGTAGTTGCATGTCGTTACAACACGGGCGGCGGCGCGCAGGTGCAAAGGTGAATTATTCGCTTGGACATCGGATGTCTCAGACATCCGATGTCGCCTGGCCTCACCGCCGCCCCCACCAGGTAGCCAGCGACGAACCGGTAATATTCATCAAAGGCCCGAAGACCGCCGGCGCCAGGCCAACCGTAGCCAACTTCCCCATCGTCAGGGCCAGCCCGGATGCCAACCCGCCATTTTGCAGCCCCACCTCCAGAGCGACGGTCCGGCAGTCCTGCTCGGGAAGGCGGAGGACCTTAGCCGCACCGTAGCCAAAGCCGTAACCACTCAGGTTGTGCAGCAGCACCGCCAGGATGAGCAGCGGACCGATCCGTAGTAGATCGTCACGCCCCGCAGCCGTAATGACCACGATGATGATGGCAATACCAGCCATGGAAACCAGCGGCATGGCGCGGTCCACCCACTCCGCTTTACCGTGCAGGAAGTGATTGAACACAAGACCGGCCAGAACGGGGAGGATAACCAGCTTGGTAATGTCCCACAGCATCGACCAGAAGTCAATGGGTACGTACTCCTGAGCCAGCTCCCGCATCAGCAGTGGCGTCATCAGGGGGGCAACCAGGGTAGCCACAATAGTCAGGCTGACGGAAAGGGCCAGATTCGCCTTGGCCAGATACGACATTACGTTGGAGGCCAGACCGCTCGGGCAGCAACCCACCAGGATAATTCCGGCGGCGATCTCGGGTGGAAAGGCGAACAGCTTGGTCAGACCGAACGCCACGAAGGGCATAATGGAAAACTGACAAACCACCCCGATCAATACGCCCCGCGGCATACGGATCACCCCGCGAAAGTCATCCCAACTCAGGGCGGTGCCCATGCCGAACATAATGAGCATGAGCAGGGGCAGGATCAACCGCGATAACTTAAACCCACCGATCTGAACAAAGGGCTCCGGGTAAAACAAAGCC
>CAZKPE010000133.1:0-10702 GCA_964554545.1 uncultured Lewinella sp. | reverse complement strand
TCGAAAATCAGGTTCGCCTACAGGTACGCCAACTCTACTACGCCTACCTCCAGAGCCTGACCGGTCTGGAGATCATCGACAGCAGTCGCTTGGTCGTCGAAGAGTTGCTGCGGGTAAACGAGTCGCTGGTTAGAAATAAGAAAGCAACCCGCGACGTCGTCTACCGTACGGAGGCCGAACTGGCCGAACTGGATGGGGAGGCCGCCGTACTCACCGAGCAGCGTGATGTCGCCCGCGCCGCACTCAACCGGCTACTGGCCCGCCCCCCCGAAGCCCCCCTCGACCGGGATACCCTGCTTCGGGCCCCGCCCGTCGGAACTACCGCCTCAGACCGCCCCGAACTGCGTCAGTTGGATGCCGGTATCACCGCCCTTACCCAGCAGGCCGACCTACAATCAGCCGCAGGACTACCTACCCTCGGTTTACGTATACAGGTAGGGGCCCAGGGCTTCCTGGACGGGGGCTGGAGCGATCATCCCTACGCCACGCTCGGGGTTGGCCTCAACTGGAACCTCTACGATGGGCGAAGACGCGACCTGCGTACCCAACAAATCCGTCTGCGGCGCGAACAGTTAAGCCGACAACGGGAAGACACCGAACGCGCCATAGCACTGGAAGTATACCAGGCCGATCGACGTATCCAGAGCGAATCGGCAAGGCTGACCGCCGCCACCGCCCGCATCCGGGCCAGCCGCGAAGCCCTCCGCCTCGTGACCCGCCGCTACCGCAACGACCAGGCCCTGCTGCTGGAGTACCTCGACGCCCGCAGCCAGGTGACCGCTTCCGAACTGGCCTACAACCTCGCTTACTACCGTCTGCTCACCGCCCGCGCGGCTCGCGCCGCCGCTCTGGGCCAATCCTAATCCAGACCGCCATGCCATTCCCTGTCTACGTTCTTTTCCTTATGCTCCTTTTGGCTTCCTGTAAGACGGAATACGAAGGACAGAATCCCACCCCCACCGACCCGGACGCCGGAGTCCCCGTGCGCACGGTTACCCTTGCACCTGCGTCCGCGCCCCTTCCCATCCAGGCCGGAGGTTCCCTTGCTTCCCGTGAGGAAGCCCGACTCTCCTTCAAGGTCGGCGGCATCATCGACCGCATGTACGCACGGGAAGGAGCCAGCGTGCGCCGCGGGGCCCTCCTCGCCGAGCTGAAGACCGACGAGATCGACGCCCGGGTGCGCCAGGCCGAGCAAGCTCACGCGAAGGCGAACCGCGACCTCGCCCGCATTCGCCGACTGTACGCGGACAGCGCCGCGACCTACGAGTCCGTCCAAAACCTGGAGACTGCCAGCGAAGTGGCCGCCAGCGACCTGGAGATCGCCACCTTCAATCAGCGATTCGCCCGCATCCGAGCCCCCTTCGACGGCCGGATCGTAAAACGGTTGGTCGAGCCCGGTGAGCTGATCAGCCCCGGCACCCCGGTTTACCAATTGGTGGGTGATCGGGGCGACGGATACGTCCTGCGGGTGGGCGTGAGTGACCGCGACGTGCTACACCTGGCACCGGGGGATAGCGCCAGTGTACGACTGGATGCCTATCCCGATCGCGCCTTCGTCGCCCGGGTCACGGAGATCGGGGCGGCGGCCGACCCCCGCAGCGGAGCCTTCGAGGTCGAAGTGACGCTAGCTCCCACTAATTTTCCGCTGCGCATCGGCTTCGTCGGTCGGGTCGATCTGTTCCCTTCCCGCCAGCCCGCCTACTACCACCTGCCGCTGGATGCCCTGGTGGATGGCGAGGGCCAACGCATTCGCGTATTCAGTTTTGACGAGCAAAATCTGGCCCGCGGTCATTCCCTGCGCGTGACGCGCCTGCTGGACAGCACCTTCGTCATCACCGCCGACCAGCTTGCCGGCGTGGACCGCATCATCACCGCCGGCGCCCGCCACTTACGGGAGGGCGACCGGGTCAACATCATCGCAAAATGAAGCTTCCCGATTGGTCCGTCCGCAACGGCGCTTTTGTCCTCGTCGTCACCCTCCTGGCCACTGCCGTAGGTGTGCTCAGCTACCGGGGCATGCCCCGGCTGGAAGATCCCAGCATCAATCTGCCCGTCTATGTTCTCACGGTCGTCTATCCCGGTACCAGCCCCACCGATATGGAAGACCTCATCGTGGACCCCGTAGAGGACCGCCTCGAGGAGATTGACGACCTCACCGAGGTCAAAACCGAAATCTACGAGGGGGTGGCCGTGTTTCGTATCGAGGCGGATTTCGCCGTCGACGATTGGGACGACAAATACGACGAGCTGGTCCGTGAACTCGGCACCGTCCGGGCCGGGCTACCCCCCGGGATCGTACTCTACGAACTGGAACAGTTCAAGCAGGAAGACCGTGCGGTCGTACACCAGCTGGCCCTAACCGCACCGGCCGCCCCCTTCGCCGAACTGGAGGCGATCGCCGAGCGCATCGAGGACCGTCTGGAAGGGGTGGCGGGCGTCAAACAGGTAGACCTGGACGGCTATCCCGAACAACAAGTCAGGGTATCGATCGATTTTCAGCGCTGCGCCGCCCTCGGGGTGCCTCCGACCTCCATCATTGCCATCCTGCAGCAGAACAACGCGAACATTCCCGGGGGGGACGTCGGAGGGGACGGACGGACCTTCAGCATAAAAACCAGTGGCAGCTTCCGGGACCTGGCGGAACTTCGCGCTACGGTCGTAGGCGGGGCGGACGGTAAGCTCGTTTACTTAGGGGACGTGGCCGACGTCCGGCTGGCCTATGCGGATGAGCGCTGGCGGGTTCGCTATGCCGGCCAACGGGCGATCCTGCTTTCCGTACTGACCGAGCAGCGCAGCAACCTAGTCAGCGTCAATGCGGAGCTACACGCCGCCCTCGACGAATTACGACCGACCCTGCCCCCCACCGTCGGGCTTTACACCGCTTTCGAGCAGGCCCCGGCGGTTAGTGCCCGCATCAGTGACTTCTTCGGCAATCTGTTGCAGGGGGTCGTTCTCGTCGGGGTGATCATCCTCCTCTTCCTGGGCTTCCGGGCGGCGGCCATCGTGATGCTCGTCATTCCCCTCTGCATCCTGATCACCCTGGCGCTGCTGAACGGGGCCGGCTTCGCCCTCCAGCAGATCAGTATTGCCGCCCTGGTCATCGCCCTCGGTCTGCTGGTGGACAATGGCATCGTAGTCATCGAGAACATCAACGGCTACCTCAGGCAGGGCCTTTCCCCGGCCCGGGCCGCGGCCCGGGGGACGGGCGAGGTTGGGTGGGCGATCGTCAGCTCCACCGTCACGACGGTTTTGGCCTTTTTTCCCCTTACCCAACTCAGTGGCGGGCCGGGTGAATTTCTGCGGTCGCTTCCCGTCACGGTCATGTTCGCCCTGGGCATCTCCCTGATCCTGGCCCTGACGTTCTCCCCCCTACTGGCCTCCCGCCTGCTGCGGTATCGGCGGCCGGCCGCCGACCCGCTTCCCCAGCGGCTCCTGGCCTCCTTCGTTAGCCGGGTGTACCGACCGGTTCTTGATTTCAGCCTGCGCAGGGGTGCGATAGTGGTCGGCACGGCATCTCTACTGCTGGTCGGGGCGGTGAGTCTGTTCCCCCGCATCGGGGTCAGCTTCTTCCCGACGGCCGACAAGGCGCTACTGTTGATCGATGTAGCCACTCCCCCCGGCTCGGACCTGGACGCAACGGACGCTGCGATCCGCTTCGTCGAATCGGTACTCGACACGACGCCTTACGTGCGCGACCATACCGCCAATGTCGGCCACGGCAACCCGATGGTGTATTACAACCGGGTTCCCTTCAGTTTCCGGCAGAATGAAGGACAGCTCCTGGTTAACTTCACCCACTGGGACCCGGTCCTCTTTTACGGTACGCTGGCCGACTTTCGGCGCGCCTTCGCCGGCTACCCGGGGGCGGAGATCACCTTTCAGGAGCTTAAGAACGGTGCACCGGTGGAGGCAGCGGTGGAATTTCGCCTTACCGGTCCCGACGATCGGGTGATCACCACGCTAGCGCAACAAGCAGAAGAGGTGCTGACCGCTACCCCGGGCATACTGAACGTGCGCAATAGCCTCGCCGAAAGCAAGACCGACCTCCAGCTCGCCCTCAACTACACGAAGGCCGGGCTGATCGGTCTGAGCCCCCTCGATTTCGATCGCACCGTACTGGCCAGCCTGTCGGGCCTGGACGTCGACCGCGTCAGTTTCGCCGATGGCACCGATTACCCGCTAAATGTCCGCATTCCCTTTGACGACAGTCCGGGCATCGCCGACTTCGACCGGGTCTACCTGACCACCCGCGGCGGTACGCCGGTGCCCTTGCAACAAGTGGCTTCTCTCGAACTGGAACGCTCCCCCGCCCGGATCAGTCACTACCAGCTCGAACGCATCGCTCCGATCACGGCTGACGTCAGCAATGCCGACCGGACCATCCCCCTGACCCTGAAACTGATTGATCGGCTGGACGAGCTGGACTGGCCCGCGGGGTACGGCTACACGGTCGGCGGGGAGTACGAGGAGCAACAGGCGACCTTCGGCACGCTGGGCATCATCCTGCTACTGGCCATGCTGGCGATTTTCGCGGTATTGGTACTGCAGTTCGGCAGTCTGCTGCAGCCCCTGATCGTTTTTTCCGCCATCCCGCTGGCGGTAACGGGCAGTTTCCTGGCGCTGTGGCTGACCGGCTGGTCGTTCAGTTTTTTCGCCTTCGTCGGCTTCATTTCTCTCATTGGCATCGTGGTGAATAACAGCATTATTCTGGTCGACTTCATCAATCAGCTGCGGGCCGGGGGGGTGCCCCTGGGCGAGGCGATCCGGCGGGGTAGCGAACGGCGCTTCATTCCCATCGTGCTGACCACCCTGACCACCATCCTGGGCCTGCTGCCCCTTACGCTACAGTCGACGAGCCTGTGGTCACCCCTGGGGTGGACCATCATCGGGGGTATGGTTTCGAGTACCGTCCTGGTGTTACTTGTCGTTCCGGTGTTGTACGGCTGGCTGAGCGGGGGGGCGCGGACGCAGGTGCAAGCGGAATGGAAATCTTCCGAAGTTTGAACCCCCGCAGGCAAATTTCTTTCCAACAGTATGCCAAAAACCACCAAACCCCTCCGCGAACGGATCGTCCTGATCTTTGACTTCGACGATACGCTCGGCCCCTCCACGACCGAATCCTACTTCGAGCACGTCGGACTGGACTACGAAGATTTCGATGCCCGCACTGACCAACGAATCCAGGAGATGTGGCAGGCCCCGCTAGCCTGCGCCGACCTGCTACGGGAGTACAGCCACCGGGAAGACAGCCCCATCAACCGCAAATCAATGGAGGCCTTCGGGCGGGAATACCCCCTCTTCCCCGATGCCGAAAAGATGGTCGACCGCCTGAAAAAACACCTCGAAAAGCAGGACAAGGACGTCCAACTGGAGTTCGTGCTGCTCACGGCCGGCTTCAAGACCATCCCGGAAAGCAGCGTGATCGGGGAGCAATTCGACCGGGTATACGGGGGGGAACTGGAATTCGACCGCCAGGGACGCGTCCTCGCCGCCCGGCGGGTGATCAGCCACGTCGATAAGGTACACTACATCCAGCAACTGGCGCAGGGACGCGACCTGGATGACGCCAGTAAGCTGGAGAATACCTACCTGCACACCGATGCGGACGACTACTACGTGCCGATGGACCAGATCATTTACGTCGGCGATGGTCACAGCGACATGTCGGCCTTCCAGGTCGTCGAGGAGGGCGGCGGGGTCGGCCTGGCGATCGACCCGGACGGAGACGGCCAGCTCGAAAGTGCCGACCAGATGGCCCCCGGCCGCCGGGTGCACAACTACGCGGCGGCCGACTACCGCGAGGATAGTGAACTCATGCGGTCGCTGAAGCTCGCCATCGATCTCATGCTGGCCCGTATTCAACTCCTGCGGCTCGGCGGGGACGACTAAGTGTACAATGGTGAATTTGTATCTTTCGGGTTAGAACCCGTCCATCGTGAAGCTACTGTACTGCCTGTTTTTTCTTCTGATGTTTGTAGGCTGCTCCTCTCCGCCCGAAGAGGGGCTTCTGGACGTTGAAACGGACAAGCGGATCGTGCTGATTGGCAACAACCTCTGTAGTCGCATGAGCTACGCCGGCCACTTCGAGACGGCCCTCTACCAGACCTACCCCGATGCCCGGCTCTCCGTCCGCAATATGTGCGACCCCGGTAATACGGCCGGCTTCCGCCCCCACGCCAGCCGGGTATCCCCTTGGGCTTTCCCCGGTGCGCAGGATTATAACCCGACGGTAAGTCGAAACAGCAGCAGCGAGGGACACTTCCCCACCGAAGACGAATGGCTCGACTCGCTCAACGCCGATGTGATCCTCGCCTTTTTCGGACTCAACGAAAGCTATAGCGGCCCGGCCGGACTGACCAACTTCGCCCTGGAACTCGACAGCTTTTTTCGCCATACGCAGGCGCAGCGCTACAATGGCGTCTCCGCGCCCCAATTGGTTCTCATCGGTCCACTAGCCTACGAAAACGCTAGTGAGCTCAACCTGCCGGATGGGGTGAGCGAGAATGAAAATATCGAACTGTACGTCCAGGCGATGCGGGACATGGCGGCCGACAATGCTGTCCCCTTCATCGATTTGTACGAGGTATCGAAGGAGTGGATGGCCGAAGGACGGCTGACCACGGACGGCATCACCCTCACCGACAGCGGCTACCGCAAACTGGCCGCCTACCTGACGGAGCGACTGACCGGAAGGGAGGTCGAACCGACCGATGAGGCCCTGCTCGCCGCCGTACGGGAGAAAAACCGCCTCTGGCTCTACGACTTCAAAATGCCGAACGGAGTGCACGTATATGGCCGCCGCTTCAAGCCCTACGGCCCGGATAATTACCCCTACGAGATCACCAAGGTGCGCCAAATGACCCGCAACCGGGAGGAAGCGATCTGGGCGTATCTGGCCGGAGACGAGTATGACCTGGAAGAGGCCGACGCCACCACCCTGCCCCTGCCCCCCGTGGAAACGAACTACGCCGTGGAGGACCCGGAGGACGTCCGCTACCTCTACGGCGAGGAAGCGCTGGCCAGTTTCACCACCGCCCCCGGCGTGAAGATCGGACTGTTCGCCTCGGAGGAAGACTTCCCGGAACTGGCCAACCCCGCTCAGATGAACTGGGACGATGCCGGCCGGCTGTGGCTCTCCCTCATGCCCAGCTACCCCCACTGGAAACCGGGTGACCCCCTACCCAACGACAAGCTGGTCATCCTGGAAGACACGGATAAGGATGGTAAGGCCGACGAACTGATCGTCTGGGCCGACAGCCTCCATCTGCCCGTCGGCTTCGAATTTGCCGACGGCGGGGTGTACGTCAGTCAGGGTACGGACCTGGTCTTTCTGAAGGATACCGACGGGGACGACCGCGCCGACTACCGGGAAACCATCATGAGCGGCTTCGACGACCACGATACCCACCACAACATCAGCGCCTACGAGGCCGACCCCGCCGGCGGCATTTACATGGGCGAGGGCGTCTTCCTCCACACCAACGTCGAAACCCCCTACGGGCCGGTACGCGCTACGAACGGCGGTTTTTACCGCTTCAACCCCAAGCGCCGCCACCTGGAACGCACCGCCCAAATCTCCATTCCCAACCCCTGGGGCATCATCTTTGATGAGTGGGGGCAACCCATTTTCGCCAATACCAGCAATCCGGACGTGCGCTGGATGCTCCCCTCCACGATGGTCAATGTCTACGGCGTCAATAGCCCGATGCCGGAATCTATTATCGAAGACGATCACCGGGTCCGTCCGACCTCGGGCCTTGAGATCGTCAGCAGCCGGCACTTTCCCGAGGAAATGCAGGGCGACCTGCTGATCAATAATACGATCGGCTTTTTAGGGATGAAGCAGCACCGACTCTACGACCAAGGAACCGGCTTCGAAACGAAGTGGCGGCAGGACCTGGTCACCAGCACGGACGGCAACTTCCGCCCGGTGGATATGGAGTTCGCCCCAGACGGCAGCCTATACCTCGTGGACTGGCACAACGTACTCGTCGGTCACATGCAGCACAACGCCCGCGACCCCCTGCGCGACCACGTGCACGGACGGGTGTACCGACTTTACTACCCCGACCGCCCCCTCGTGGAAGCCCCCAGGGTGGCCGGTGCCTCCATTCCGGAACTCCTCGATAACCTCAAGCTCCCCGAGTACCGGGCTCGCTACCGGAGCCGGCGCGTCCTGCGAAATAAGAACGACGACGAGGTAGTAGCCGCTATGAAGAAGTGGGTGGCCAATCTGGACCGTAGCGACCCTAACTTCGAAAAATACCTGCGGGAAGCACTCTTCGTGATGTGGGGGGCCGACCGGGTCGATCCGGACCTACTCGAAGCAGCCATGACGGCCGACGATTTCCGGTTGCGGGCCGCCGCGGCGCGGGTGGTACGCTATATGGGCCACCGCATGGACGATCAGGCCGAACGGCTGGCTACGCTGGCCGCCGATCCGAACTCCCGTGTCCGTATGGAAGCCCTGGTCGCCGCCACCTGGCTGGAACGGGATCAGGCCGAGGATATCATCGCCATCGTAGCGGAGCAACCGGCCGACGAACTCACGACCCTGATCCTGAACCACGCCCGGGCCCAGGTTGCCGGGGAAGCCTACGTGGAGCCCGTGGCCGCCATCACCGAAGACCCGAATAGCCCGATCGCGAAGGCTTACGCCATGGGGGAGGAAATCTACGGACGGGAGGCCTACTGTCAGACCTGCCATCAGGCCGATGGCAAAGGACTGGGCGCCACCGGCTATCCTCCCCTGGCCGGCTCCCCCTGGGTGACCGGCGACCCTGACCGATTGATTAAATTGGTGATGCACGGCCTCTACGGCCCCATGGAAGTCCTCGGAAAACAGTATAATGGACAGGTGCCCATGACGGCATACGGTGGTCTGATGACGGACGAAGAGATGGCGGCCGTGCTGACCTACGTCCGCAACTCCTTCGGCAACGAGGCACCGATGATCAAGCCCGAGGACATCGGCCGCATCCGGACGGCCACCGCCGGCCGCAATGAGATGTACAGTACTACGGAACTCCTCAGCGAGCACCCCCTGGAAGTAAAAAAGTAAGTTAAACCCCGAATGAAATACGTAAGTAACCTTCTTTTCCTGTGTTTTCTCTGCACCTGCGGCCCCGCCGATACATCCACTGAGACGAACAGCCTGATCTCCGAGTCAGCCAGCCAGTCGGAGCGCCCGAAAATCGTCTTCGTGACGGGAGACGAGGAGTACCGCAGCGAGGAGAGCATGCCCATGCTGGCCCGAATCGTGGAGCGGGAGTTAGGTGCCGAGACAGTTGTGGGCTACAGCCTGAATGAAGAGGGCGTCATCGACCCGAATAACCTGTACAGCATCTCCAATCTCGACGAACTGGAGGATGCCGACCTGATGGTGGTCTTCGCCCGCTACCGCCAGCTGCCCCCCGCCATGGCCCGCAAGATCACTGATTACGCCGAGAGCGGCCGCCCCATGGTCGGTTTCCGGACGGCCACCCACACCTTCAAGTACCTGGAGGAAAAGGACAGCGCCATGATGGTGCTGAACGACGAATGGCCGACCAAGGTCTTCGGGCAGCAGTGGATCGTGCACCACGGCCACTTCGAGGATGGGCATGGCCGGTTGACGGATGTATCCATTCCCGAGGACGAGATGAATAATCCTATCTTAAATGGTGTGGAACCCTTCGAAGCCTACAGTTGGCTCTACCACGTGGACGGCGGCGACTGGAAACTCTACGGCGACAGCGACCCCATCCTGATGGGCCACAGCCTGCGTTCCAAGCAGGAGGCCGCCGGTAAACTCGACGAGTACCCCCTCGATCAGCCCGTAGCCTGGACCAAGACCTACACCGGCAGCAGCGGCGAGGCCGCCCGGGTGTTCTTCACTACTCTGGGCCACCCTTACGACTTCAAGGAAGAAAGCATGCGGCGGCTGGCCGTGAATGGTATCGCCTGGGCATTAGGTCGGGAAGAATCGATTCCCGAGGGGGGATATGAAGTGGAATTCGTGGGAGAATACGAACCCAATAACTCCGGCTTCGGGGATAAATTCAAGCCCGGAATGCGGCCCGACGCTAAGTAAGATGAAAGCACGCTCCACCACCGAACTGCTCGACGCCCTGGACGAACGCGCCCGTCAGAACCGGGAGATCGTCCGTTCCCTCGCCGAACTTCCCGATGAAAGCCTGCACCTGCGCCCCCGCCCGGATAGCTGGAACGCCCTGCACGCCCTGGAGCATATCAATCTGTGGATGAAGGAGTATTTGCCGCGAACGGAACGGGCCATCCGGGAAAGCACCACCACCCCCTCCCCCACCTTCACGAGTAGCTGGCTGGGCAACAAATTCGCCGCCGGAATGAAACCGGGGCCGGCTACCCGTAAAGTCCCCACCCTCAAGCGACTGAAGCCCGACCGCCGCGAGCTGGACCGCAGCGTCATCGACCACTGGCTGGAACACGCCGAGCAACAGCTACTCCGCGACGCCCGGAAGGTGAACCTGACCGAAGTGAAGATCCCTACCGCCCTGACCTTCCTCATCAAAATGCGGCTCGGTGACGTACTGCGCATGATGGTCTACCACGACTGGCGGCACGTGGAGCAGGCCGAGCGGGCTACCCAGGGGCTGGCGGGTGTCCGGACCAGCTAGCCCGCAGATTCCCTTTTCTCGTGAATTATTTGGATGAACGACTGGGTGGATATTACCTTTGCCCT
>CAZKPE010000132.1:0-10869 GCA_964554545.1 uncultured Lewinella sp. | reverse complement strand
TGAGCATGGAGGGGTAGACGGGGTTTTGTACGTAGGCATCATCGGGGTCTTCCAGCTTGACGTCCGGCCACAAACACAGAATGCCACCCAGCACCTGCCGGGAGGAGCCCCCACCGATGGGTTTGAAGAACAGGCGTTGCACCTGCGTCATCGGCTCCCCGTTGTTGATGTAGCTATTCCAACTGTCGACCTCCCGAAGGTAACCCTCATCGGTGGTGGGGGGAGAACGCCAATTTTGCCGGATCACCTGCTCGTCAACGGGCAGCCCCGGGTCCCAGACCATCACCTCCCGGCCGGCGGCGCGGCAGAAGCGGACCATCCGGCCCATGAAGGCTTCCGGGTTTGGCACCCGTACCTCATCCGACCCCAGGTGAATGATGGGAGCCATATCGTGGGGAATTTCCTCGAAAAACTCGGTCAGGATCACCTCCAGCGCATCCATTCCCTGCTCCGTCTCCATGCGAAAGCCCATCGCCTCGGTGAAGGCATCGCTGTGGCCCGGCATGTCGATCTCGGGAATGATGGTGATGTGGCGTTCCCGGGCGTAGCGGATCAACTCCCGCATATCGTCGTAGGTGTAAAATTGGCCGGGATTGCGGGTGGGGCGGTGGTTTTCGGCGGCCGTCAATTGGGGGTAGGCCTTGCTCTCGACGCGCCAGGCGGGGTAATCGGTCAGGTGCCACTGGAAGACGTTGAGTTTGTAGCGGGCCATGATGTCCAGTTGCCGCTTCAGGGAAGCCAGGGGCTGGAAGTTGCGGCCCACGTCGATCATGAAACCGCGGACGGGGTAGGCGGGGGCGTCTTCGATAGTGCAGACGGGCAGGCGGGCCTTACCGTTGACTGTCTGCAGCAGCTGCCGTAGGGTCTGGAGGGCATAGAAGTGTCCCGCCTCGGTAGCGGCGGTGAGGGTGATGGCCTCCCCGGCAATATTCAGACCGTAGGCTTCCCCGGCGTAGGTGATGTCGGTAGCGAAGGAGAGGCTCGGAGCGGCAGCGGACTGAATTGCCAGACCCTGCTCCTCCAGTATCTCCGTCAGTTCCGTCCGCAGGGTGGGGGATAGGGCCTCACTTTCCTCCAAGCTCACGGCGGTCAGTGAGAGGTAGTCTCCCGCCCAATCGATCTGCCGGGGGTAGGGGATGAGTTTGGCCGGGGCATTTTGCAACTGATCCACCGTCAGGCGACTGTTGAAGGATGCCTCCTGCGCCCAAACGGTCATTCCCGCCACGACGATATAACAAAGAATCAGCATGAAAATACGCATGGGCTGGGTTTTACTAAAAGTCCCGCCGCCGGAAGGCCTCCATGGCCGCGTACTCGGTCAGGCCGAGCTGATTGTACAGGCGGGCCGTACCGTGGTTGCGCTGTTCGGCACGTTGCCAGAACTCCCGGTCGTCTTCCCCCCGGAACAGGACGCCGTCCTTCTGACTTTGGTGCTGGAAGATCGCGTTGCGCTTTTGCGCTACCTGCTGGGGGCTCATCGGCACCGCCATCTCGATCTCGTGTAGCGGCCATTCCTGCCAGGCGCCGCGGTAGAGCCACAGCCAGGTATCACGTACGGCCTCCTCATTCTCCATGCGCAACTCGGCGAGAGCGCGCAGAATAGCGTCCAGACAGACTTTATGCGTGCCGTGGGGGTCGGCCAGATCGCCGGCCGCGAAGATTTGGTGGGGCCGGATGCGTTCGATGAGATCGCGCACTAATTGGATGTCCTGCGGACCGAGTTCCCGCTTCTTGCTGCGGCCGGTCTCGTAGAAGGGCATATTGAGAAAGTGCAGATTTTCGTTGTCGGCCCCCAGGTAACGGGCACCGGCGATGGCTTCCCCGCGCCGGATGAGCCCCTTTAGCAACCTGATTTCCTGGCTGTTGGGGAGCGCCTTTTTGTCTTCGGGCTCGCTGAGTTGGCGGATGATGGCGGAGAGCCCGTCAGTGCCGCCCCCCAGTTGGCGGTTCAGATTGCGGCACAGCTCGGCGTAGCGTAGGGCGTCGCTATCGGACACCGCGATACTGCCGCTGACCTGATAGGCTACGTGCACCTCGTGGCCCTGCTCGATGAGGCGCGCGAAGGTGCCCCCCATGGAGATCACGTCGTCATCGGGGTGGGGGGAGAAGATGATCACCCGCTTTCGCTCCGGCTTGGCACGCTCCGGGCGGCCCTGGCCCTCGGTGCCCGGCTTGCCGCCGGGCCAGCCCGTAATGGTGCGCTGTAAGGCATTAAAGTAGTCGATATTCAATTGGTAGGCCGACCCGTAGCTGGCCAGCAGGTCCGACATCCCGTTGAGGTTGTAGTCCCGCTCGGTCAGATTGAGAATGGGCTTATCTACGTGGCGGCTCAGCCAGATGATGCCCTGCCGCGTCAGGTCACTGTCCCACTTGCAGGGGGCCACCAGCCACGGCGTAGAGATGCGGGTGAGTTGGGCGCAGGCCTCGCCGTCCAGCACCATTGTCAGGTTGGGGTGGCCCTGCAGGAGGGTGGCCGGCGTCTGTACGTCGGGCTTTCCCTCCACCGCCTTTTGTACCACATCCGCTTTCTTGTTCCCCCAGGCCAAAATAACAATGCGGCGGGCCTGGCGGATGGTAGACATTCCCATGGTGATGGCCCGGGTGGGTACGTTGGAGATGCCGTTGAAGTCGCTCGCCGCGTCGATGCGCGTCAGGTGGTCCAGGGTGATAAGCCGCGTCAGGGAGCGGGAGTTACTGCCGGGTTCGTTGAAGCCGACGTGCCCCGTACGCCCGATTCCGAGTAGCTGGAAGTCGAGTCCGCCGGCCTCCGCGATCCGTTGCTCGTAGTCCATGCAATAGTCGTACACCTCATCCAGTGGGATAATGCCCCGGGGGATGTGAATCCGTTCCGCCGGCACATTGACGTGGTCGAAAAGATGCTCGTGCATGAAGTGCCAGTACGAGTTGGGGCTGGCGGGGGGCAGGCCATAGTACTCGTCCAGGTTGAAGGTGGTCACGTGGCTGAAGTCGAGTCCTTCTTCCCGGTGGCGGCGTACCAGCTCCCGGTAGACCCGGATCGGGCTGGAGCCCGTTGCCAGGCCCAGTACGCAGGGCTCACCCGCTTCCTGCTTCTTGCGGATCAGCGTGGCCATTTCCCTGGCTACGGCGAGGGAGCCGACTTCGGCGGTGGAGAAAATCTTAGTGTGAAGATGCTCGTAGCGGACTTCGTCGGTGGCCCCGACCTGGCGGTAGGAAAGATCGGCGTCGATATCCCGGATAAGATTTTGGTACGTCATAGCAAGGGTGTTTAGGCGAAGATAAGCCATAATACTATTTGTCATACATAATACTTCATATCTTCGCCTTCTCCTAATTGCTACGGTATGCCTTTTCTATTCTTTTTCCTTTTCGCGATGTCGTTGCACGGCGTACTCACCGCTCAATCCCGGCCGGCCGTCGTATCCATTCTCCCCCTGCCGGTGGATGTCTCCGTTTCGTCGGCGCGGGGTTTTGACCTGGGGGCGGCCACTCGCTTCGTGGCCCCTCTCGATAGCCAGAAACTGGCCCTGAGTACCGTGTTGGGTAAAGTCAATCTTTCGTCGCAGGTGCCGGGGGGGGATTTCGTGCGCCTGGTACGGAACCGCGGCATGGCCCCCGAACACTACCAACTGACGATTGACGAGCGCCACGTCGAGATCAGCGCGGCCTCCTACGCGGGCTGGCTGTACGGGCTCCAGACCATGAACCAACTCCGCTCGCCCGGTCAGCCCCTGCCCGCCCTGACGATCACCGACGGACCCCGCTTTGGCTGGCGCGGACTCATGCTCGACGTTTCCCGCCACTTCTTCGGTAAGGAATACGTGCTGGCCACCATCGAGCGCATGGCGATGCTCAAACTCAACGTGCTCCACCTCCACCTGGTCGACGATCAGGGCTGGCGCATCGAGATCGAGCAGTACCCCAAACTGACCGAAGTCGGAGCCTGGCGCGTCGACCAGGAAGACCGCCACTGGGATGCCCGCAAGGACAACGAACCCGGCATGAAGGGCACCTACGGGGGTTTCTACACCCAGGACGATATTCGCGATATCGTAGCCTACGCCGCCGAACACGCCATCCGCGTTGTCCCCGAGATCGAGATGCCGGCCCACGTCACGAGCGCCCTGGCCGCCTACCCGGAATACTCCTGCCTGGGCGAACCCATCGCCGTGCCCTCCGGGGGCGTCTGGCCGATCACCGACATCTACTGTCCGGGCAAGGAGGCCACTTTTACCTTCCTGGAGAACATCATGCAGGAGGTGATGGCGCTTTTTCCTGACCCCTATATCCACGTCGGCGGCGATGAGGCCACCAAGACCAACTGGGAAACCTGCCCCCACTGTCAGCGCCGCATGGAGGAGGAAGGACTGGAAAACACCCACGAACTACAAAGCTATTTCATTCAGCGTATGGAGCGCTACCTGAGCGAGCACGGTAAGGTGCTGGTCGGTTGGGATGAAATTCTGGAGGGCGGACTAGCCGAAGGGGCCACCGTGATGAGCTGGCGGGGCACGGCCGGCGGGCTGAAGGCCTCCGCCATGGGCCACGACGTAATCATGACGCCAGGCGATTACGTCTACCTCAACCAGTATCAGGGGCAGCCCGACTACGAACCGCTGGCTTTCGGGGGCTACGTACCGCTCAGTAAGGTCTACGGCTTCGACCCGGTCGAAGGCATCGAGGATGAAAAGCAGGCCAGCCACATCCTGGGTGCACAGGCTAATCTCTGGTCCGAGTTCATCAGCGATACGGCCATGTCGGAGTATATGCTCTACCCCCGGCTGGCGGCCCTGGCCGAAGCCGTCTGGACGCCCCTGGAGCGGAAGGACTGGGCCGACTTCTCCGCCCGCCTGCCCGCCTTCTTCGACCGACTGGACGAAATGGGGGTGAACTACTCCCGCAGCGCCTACGCCGTGACCGCCAGTAGCGAGGTAAGCCCCGAAGGGACGGGCATAAAGCTCAGGCTGAACACGGAGTTCCCGGATGTAGCCATACGCTACACTCTCGATGGGAATACACCCACCGCCGAGTCTGCCCGCTTCACCGAACCCCTCTTACTCGACAGTAGCGCGACCGTCGCCGCCGCTACTTTCCGGGATGGTCGGCAAACGGGCCGCATCCTGACCCAGACCTTCGACTTTCACCGTGCCGTCGGCAAGCACGTCACCTACCGCCCCGCATACAGCGAGCAGTACGCCGGTAAACGGGAGATCGGACTAGTTGATGTATTTCGCGGCAGTAAGAACTTCCACGACGGACAGTGGCAGGCCTGGCTCAATGACGACGTGGAGATCGATATCGATCTGGAGGATACCATCGACCTGCAGGCGGTGAGCGTTGGCGTGATGGAGAACCAGGGTTCGGGCATCTACTTCCCGACCGGAGTGGAGGTGCTCGTCTCCACCGACGGACAGGAGTATAGCCGCGCCGGGCTGCTCTCCCGCCCCTACTCACCCAACGGCCTGCCCGTATTGGAGGAGTTTACCGTTAGTCTGCCCCCCCTCAGGGCACGCTACCTGCGGGTGCGGGTAACGAACCTCGGGGCCGGGCCGCTGGGTGGTGGGTCGTGGATGTTCCTGGACGAGATCGTGGTACACTAGTCCACTAGGCGGCCACGGGCTCACCGATCAGGGCGAAGGCTTGTTCCAGGTCGGCTTTGATGTCGTCGATGTGCTCCAGGCCCACCGAGATCCGCAGCGCATTCGGCTCCACGCCGGCCGACCGCTGCTCGTGCTCATTGAGCTGCTGGTGGGTGGTGGCACTGGGCTGGATAATCAGCGTTTTCGCATCGCCGACGTTGGCCAGGTGGCTGATCAGCTTCAGATTATCAACGACCCTGGTCGCATCCTGCTTACTGCCGCGCACCTGAAAGTTCAGTACCCCACCGAAGCAACCGTCGCGTAAGTACTTCTTCGCGTTTTCGTGACCGGGATGGTGCAGCAGACCGGCGTAGCTCACCTTCTCCACCTTTTCGTGGGTATCGAGCCACTGGGCCAGGGCCAGGGCGTTTTCGCAGTGGCGTTGGACGCGTAAGGAGAGGGTTTCCAGTCCCTGCATGAACATCCAGGCGTTGAAGGGGCTCACGGCGGGGCCGAAATCGCGTAGCCCTTCCACCCGGGCGCGGATGGCGAAGGCGATGTTGCCGAAGGGGCCGTCCTTACCGAATACGTCGTTGAAGACCAAGCCGTGGTAGCCCGGGCTAGGGTCGGTGAACTGGGGGTACTTTCCGTTACCGAAGTCGTACTTCCCGCTATCCACGATCACCCCGCCGATGCTGGTGCCGTGGCCGCCGATCCACTTGGTGGCCGACTCGACGACGATGTGGGCACCGTGCTCGATGGGCTTGCAGAGGTAGCCGCCGGCGCCGAAGGTGTTGTCGACCACTAGCGGCAGGTCGTATTCCTCGGCGATCTGGCTCAGGCCCTCGAAGTCGGGCACCAGGAAGCTGGGGTTCGGCAGGGTCTCGGTGTAGAGCGCCTTCGTTTTCGCGTCGATCAGTTTGGCGAAGTCGGCCGGGTCGGTACTCTCCGCGAAGCGCACCTCAATGCCAATCCGCTTAAAGGCTACCTTGAATTGGTTGTAGGTACCCCCGTAGAGGTAGGGGCTGCTGACGATATTGTCGCCCGCAGCGGCCAGGTTGTTGATGGCCAGGAACTGGGCGCTCTGCCCGGAGGCGGTGGCCACGGCGGCGGCTCCGCCTTCCAAGGCGGCGATGCGCTTTTCGAAGGCATCCGTCGTCGGGTTCATGATCCGGGTGTAGATGTTCCCGAATTCCTGGAGACCGAAGAGCTTGGCGCCATGTTCGCTGTCGCGGAAGGTGTAGCTCGTGGTCTGGTAGAGGGGGAGGGCGCGGCTGCGGGTCTGTTCATCGACTTCCTGGCCGGCGTGGAGTTGTAAGGTCTCGAAATGCATGTTGAGTTATTGAGTTATTGAGTTATTGAGTTGTTGAATTGTTGGGTTTGGTCAGGTGTCAGGTGTCAGGTGTCAGGGTGGCCAGTAGCTTGGTGGCCCGGCGGCTGATGGATTTGCGGGGGTCGTTTTCCATGGTGAGGAGCTGGGGGATGAGCCAGTCACGAAGTGCCTCATTGTCCCGGGCCCAGGCGGCGAGCGTCGTAGCCGAGTAGATGATGACGAGCCAGTCATCGTAGGCCAGGAGGTTGGCCTTCAGGATGTCGGTGGCGGAGCGGCGCTGTTCTACCGTGAGATCGTCCGAGTAGATAAGCAGGAGTTCCGCGAGCGTCCACTGGGCGGAAGCTTGCTCGATCAGGGAGACTTCGGTGAGGAGACGTTCCAGGAAGGGAAGCAGAAGTTGGTGGTGGGCCTTGGCGATGCGCTTCATGGCATTGGAGGTACGCAGGCGGACTACCGGGTCGTCGGCGAAGTAGCAGGCGTAGAGTTCCTCCAAGCGTTCGGGGTGGGCGAGCACGTCGTCCACTACCGCAACGGTATTGCCCAGCGAATTAGGGTGGCCTCCGGTCAGTTGCAGCTCGTATCTCATAGCTGGTGCTTGGGCGCGGACGCAGGTGCAGGCAAGGCCGGGAAACCGACTAAGGCTGACGCGGAAGAAGGGAATGGGAAGGAAGGTACGTGCATAGGTCACCGGTTTCATTGTTCCGCGGGTTGCGGCAGGCGTTGGCACCTTTTCCGGCGGTGATTGCCGAAGGGGTTGCCAGGACTTCACAGAGCCTGTTCTCTCCGTCCTTCTGAATAAAAAAGGAACCAGCGCATTCGTGGACCGGGGGGTAAAGATAAGGGGTGTAGGAAGAGTGGACAAATGAAGACTCGTTCATGTGTGGGCCGATCACTCGTCAGACGGGCCCCGCGGGGCGGGGACCCGGCTGACGAGGATCGCATCCCCACATCTGCCGACTATTCCCCGTCCCCCGTCCAAAAAGATTGCACCCGCGCCCCGCCGCCCCGATCCTCGCGCCCAAAAAACACCTCATGTACCAAGCCGACACCGTCTACCACATCTACAACCAGAGCAACAGCTACGTCCCCATCTTCCGGGAGCCGGAGAATTACCGCTTTTTCACCGAGAAGATGCGCCGCCATTTGCTACCCGTCGCCGCCATTTTCTGCTACGCGCTGATGCCCGATCACTTCCACTGGTTAGTGCAGCCTACGGCCTTCGGGCTGGAGGATAGCCGGAGTATAAAGCCACAGCTTCATCCCCAGGAAAGGCAACAATTCCAGCAACAACTGTCACAGGCCATCCGCAGCATGCTCAGTGGCTACACCCGGGCCTACAACCGCCGCTACAAGAACCGCGGCACGCTCTTCCGCGCCCGTACGAAGGCGAAAATCGTGGAGGGCGCTGCCTACCGGCTCCAGTGCTTTCACTACATCCACCACAACCCGGTAAAGGACGGTCTGGTGAACCTCGCAACCGATTACCCCTTCTCCTCGGCGCGCGACTGGGCTGACTTGCGGGACAATGGAATCTGCAATTATGCGCTGGCGGAACGGGTAATCGGAGCAAAGAGGTAACCCCCTGCTCCGGGTTTATCGGTCCCCTCAGGCGCGGATAATCCATTGCACCTGCGCCCCGCCGCCCGGACCGAAAATCCGCACTATGGAACAAGAAGTGACGGAATAGCCTATTTTTGCGCCACATTTCGGTCAACGAACTTTTGAAGCGCGAAAAAACTAGCTCGCGGCCATCTAGATCGCTTGTCATCGAAGACAGACTCTTCTTTCTTCCATTAACAAGTAAATCTTTCCTCACTTTATGGTTTCAACTATACTCCTGGCCGTGCCGGTTCTCGGCATCCTGGCCCTCGTGTTCATGGCGATCAAATCAGCCGGTGTATCCAAACAGGACCCCGGCAACGAAGTCATGCAACGGATCGGTAAAAACATCTCGGACGGTGCCATGGCCTTCCTTAAGGCGGAGTACCGCGTGCTCGCCATCTTCGTCCTGGTCGTGGCCGTGCTACTCGCCTTTACGGCCGATGCCGTCACATCCAGCTGGATGATCGCCGTGGCTTTCGTGCTGGGAGCCATCTGCTCGGCGCTAGCGGGCTTCATCGGCATGAAGGTGGCCACCAAGGCCAATATCCGGACGACCCAGGCGGCACGGACCAGTCTGGGAAAGGCCCTGGGCGTTGCCTTTGACGGCGGTGCCGTTATGGGCCTTGGCGTGGTCGGTCTGGGCTTGTTGGGTTTGGGTCTTCTCTTTTTGATCTTCAAGGGGCAGTTCGCGCCCGATACGATGACGCTCAACGACGGTACGCAGGCATCGATGGACGCCGTGTTGCGCGTCATTACGGTCATCACCGGCTTCAGCTTCGGGGCTTCCTCGATTGCCCTTTTCGCCCGGGTAGGAGGAGGTATTTATACCAAGGCCGCCGACGTCGGAGCCGACCTGGTGGGTAAGGTCGAGGCCGGTATCCCGGAAGACCATCCGCTGAACCCCGCCACCATCGCGGATAACGTAGGCGACAACGTGGGCGACGTAGCCGGTATGGGAGCCGACCTCTTTGAGTCCTACGTGGGCTCCATTATCGGTACGATGGTGATCGGGGCGGCCTTTATGATGAACCCGGCCTTCTACGGCTCGGAATTCGAAGGGCTCAACGCCGTGCTGCTACCTCTAGTGGTGGCCGGTATCGGTATCGTAGCCTCCATCATCGGCACCTTCTTCGTGCGCGTTAAAGAGGGCGGCGACCCCCAGAAGGCCCTGAACCTGGGCGAACTGATCGCCGCGGCCATCATGCTGGTAGGTACCTTCTTCGCGGTCACGACCATTATGCCCGCCGAGTGGACGGCCATCAACAGCAACGGCGAGACGCTGCAGTATTCGAGCATGGGCATCTTCTATGCCATTCTCTTCGGCCTGGTGGCTGGTCTGGGTATCGGCTACATCACCGAGTACTACACCGGTACGGGCACTAAGCCGGTGCAGGGCATCGTGGACCAGTCGCTGACCGGCTCGGCCACCAACATCATCGCCGGCTTGGCCGTCGGGATGCGGTCGACGACCTTCCCGATCATCGTGCTGGCCGCCGCCATCATTGGCTCGTACTACTTCGCCGGACTGTACGGTATCGGGATCGCCGCCGTGGGTATGCTCGCGAACACCGGCATCCAGCTGGCCGTCGATGCCTACGGACCGATCTCCGACAACGCCGGCGGCATCGCCGAAATGGCCGGGCTGCCCAAGGAAGTACGGGAGCGCACCGACAAACTCGATGCCGTGGGTAATACCACCGCCGCCATCGGTAAGGGCTTCGCCATCGGATCGGCCGCGCTGACGGCCCTGGTACTATTTGCTGCCTTCATGCAGACCGCCGGACTGACCAGTATCGATGTATCCGACCCTTACGTTACTGCCGGACTGTTCCTGGGCGCTATGCTTCCCTTCCTGTTCTCGGCCCTTTCGATGGAGGCCGTGGGCCGGGCCGCCAACGATATGATCCAGGAGGTGCGCCGGCAGTTCCGCGACATTCCGGAACTCAAAGCCGCCCTGGAAGTGATGCGCGTGTCGGGCCACGACCAGACGAAGTGGACGGAGCTCGACAAGAAGGCCTTTCTGGCCGCTGACGGTAAGGCAGACTACGAAAAGTGTGTGGAGATCTCCACCGCTGCTTCCATCCGCGAAATGGTCCTGCCGGGACTGATCGCCGTGATCTCCCCCGTCCTGATCGGTTTTGTCGGGGGCGCCGAGATGCTCGGTGGCCTGCTGGCCGGCGTAACCAGCGCGGGCGTCATGATGGCCATCTTCCAGTCGAACGCCGGTGGTGCCTGGGACAACGCCAAGAAGATGTTCGAGGAGGGCGCCAGCGTGCAGGGCACGATCTACCACAAGGGCTCCGATCCTCACAAGGCCGCCGTCGTCGGCGATACGGTGGGCGACCCCTTCAAGGATACCTCCGGCCCCTCGCTGAA
>CAZKPE010000131.1:2804-10963 GCA_964554545.1 uncultured Lewinella sp. | reverse complement strand
GCTGGCACTGCACCGGCTCGTAGGCTTCGCTCAGTCCGTCGTCCTCCAGCTTATAATCACCGCTCGCTACCCATATCTCCCCTTTATACTCCACGCGGATCTGCGCCGAGCCGATAATGTGCCCCGCCGGGTGAAAACTGAACTTCACCCCGTTGATGGTCTTCACCTCTCCGTACTCGACGGTCTCCAACTGAATGTCTCCCAATCGGTAGCGGATCACCGGGGCGGCGGTGCGGGTGCAGAGGTAGTAGTCGTTGCCCCAACGCGAATGATCGGCGTGGCCATGGGTGATGAGGGCCCGCTTCACTGGTTTCCAGGGGTCGATGTATACATTGGCGCGGGCGCAGTAGATGCCGCGGTCGTTGAAGGTGAGTAGAGCCATCAAAAAGGCAACGGGGGCGAGCGGGTAGCAGTTCGGTTAAACTTTGTCCATTAAATGGAATATAGTTACACAATCTGTAACTTTAAGCCTATCTTTCCCGTTATGAGAGTGGTGACTCCTCGACGGTTAACCGAATTTGCTAAGAAGCATCCTGCGGCAAAGATGCCCCTACTCTACTGGTACGAGATTGTCCGGCATGCTGTTTGGAATAGACTTGCGGAGGTACGTGCCGACTTTCGTACCGTCGATTATGTAGGTAATCACCGCTATGTTTTTAACATTAAAGGCAGTGACTATCGCTTGATTGCGATTATCATTTTCCCTAGTCAGAAGCTGTATATCCGCTTCATCGGCACGCATAAGGAATATGATAGAATAGACGCAAAAACCATCTAGCAATGACCCAACAGGAGTACACCTCCGCGACGTCTCGAATGGAAGAGCTTCTCAGACAACTTACGATCGACGGTAAGCTATCTTCTACGGCACAGACCGAACTCGATCGGCTATCGGATGAAGTTGCGGACTACGAAGAAGCGCATCACGCATTCATCCCCACTACCCTACAGGAAGTTATCGAACTTCGGATGTTTCAACGCAAACTGAAGCAAAAAGACTTGGCTGTTTTACTAGGCACTTCCCCCTCTCGTATCAGTGAGTTTCTTCGGGGAAAGCGTGAGCTAACATTACCAATGGCGAAGGCGCTTCACCAGAAATTGAATGTGGATGCAGAATTGATCCTTTCTTCATAGTCCTGCCCGGCGTACAACGCCTCAACCGGAATCCGTGCCCAATCCGTGGTTAAAAACGAGCACAGTGAGTAGAAACGTATAGATATCCGCGAAAACCAATCCGCGAAAATCTGCGGTGAGCTTCACCTCGGACCGGAGGTCCTCGAACAGCTCGGGCCAGAGGCCCTCCACCTACCGCACCACCGGCACCCGCACCACGCTCGGATACGCCGCCGAATGATGGATCACGTTGATCGCCACCACCCCCTCGGTCTCCGTCACGTTATCCCCACCCGTATTCAAATTCCGGTCGAAGCGGGGGAAGTTGGAGGAGCTGACCTCGATCCGCAGCCGCTGCCCGGCCCTGAACAGGTTACTCGTACTGAGCGGTGTCAGTTCCACCCGGTACACCTCCCCTTCTTCCATGAAGACTTCCTTGTCGTAGCCTTCGCGGTAGCGCACCCGCTGGATGGTCTCGTCCAGGTTGTAGGCTCCCCCGTCTTCCTCCACCACGATCAGCTTCAGCGTCAGGTCGGTATCCTTCGCGTCGCTGCTGAGGTAGAGGGTCGATTCCACGAAGCCGGTCACCTCGGTGTCTTCTGCAAAGGGCTCGGAGGTATAGACCAATATATCGTTCCGCGCCTCCATCACCCGCTGGTCATAAGCACCGCCCTTCACGGCATCCCCCGTGCAGCAGACGTTACCGCCGTAGCTCTTCACCGGGTTCATCGGGTCGTAAATGATGGTGTCGGGAATGCTTTGATTTTCCGGTTCCGCTTGCACCAGCGCTCCGCCGCCGTATACCGTATTTGCATCCCCCTGACTAGATAAATAAAACGGCACCAGCTCCGTCTCCGGTGGGGGCCAGGCCGTGGTCGTTTGCCACTCGTTGCTGCCCATGGTGTAGTAGGTCACCCGCGCCAGCGTGTCGATCAGGGGGGCCGGCTCTTCCTCTTTGAGCCACTTATCGAAAAAACCATAGATCAGGCCGTCATAGTCGTAGGTCGCATCCCCCACGCTTCGCTCCCCAACCACGGTATTTTTCTCGGCCCGCCAGTAGGCGCAGTGCAGGGTCGGCGCGATCCAGAGAAACTGGTTTTCCCGGGCCTCTTCGCTTTCGGCCTTCTCACGTACGTGCTTAAAAAGCGCCAGATTCGGGGAGATCGACACGTCGTACCAACTCGTGAACCAGAAGGTCGGCACGTCGAAGGGCATATCGTCGTGGTAGAGCCCCCCTTCGTACCAGGCCGGGTCGTTGGGCTTGCGTAGGATCATCTCCTCGTAGATCCCTTCCGGCCCCTTGCCCGCCCTGATGATGTCGACCATCGGCAGGGTGGACAATAGCTCGGTCGACGAGATATCCGGATATTCCGGTGCCATATCGTAGAATCGCTGTAACCGCAGGATATCCTCCCGCGCCAGTCCCTCCCGCAGCCGGGGCGCATCGGGGTCATGCTGCACCTGGTAGAGCCAACTGGTAAAGAGCATCTGCTGGGCACCGCCGCGGTACCAGTTGCCCTGCTCGGTATACTCGCCGATGCGGCCCACCCCAGCCCCGTAGCCCATCGGTACCATAGCCTTGAGGGCGGGGTGACCCAAACTGGCCACGGCCATCGTCCACTCGGCGGTCGAGCTGCAGCCGTGCAGGCCTACGTTTCCGTTGCTCCAGGGCTGGCTGCTCATCCAGTCGATAGCGTCGTATCCGTCGGTAAGGGGTACGCCGAGAATGTCCCACTCCCCCTCCGAGAAGTAGCGCCCCCGTTCGTTCTGCACCACGTAGGCGTAGCCCCGCTTCACGGCCACCAGGACGCGTTCGTAGGTGCGGGTTTGCTCTTCGCCGTCGACCCAACCGTTAAACTGGTAGGGGGTACGGCTGAAGATGATCGGTGCCCGCTCCACGTTCTTGGGGCGGTAGACGTCGGTTGCCAGCCGCTTCCCGTCCCGCATCGGGACCATCCGTTTTTGCTCGATGTGGGCGATCTCGGCTAGCTCCCGGTACACCTCGGAGGTTTGGGCGCGGACGCAGGTGGAATACGAGGCGTGGGGAAGGGGCCCTACGGCGAAGTATATGGAAAGTACGAGAGTGAGATACCGCATAGGTGTTGGATCGTGGCTGCGTAAGATACTTATTCAATCCAGCCGACGCGCTTTCTCCACTTGTCGTAGGCAATACGGTGTTCGGCCGAATTTGGGGGAGGGGTCTGTTTTTCGCTCACGGCCCGCTCGCGTAGGGTCCGTGTCTGCTCGGCGAGCGGGGGAAGTCCGATGGCCCTGCGGCGGCGGTCCACGGCTTGTGGATCGTCATAGGCGTTCGGGCTGAGACGGCCGGTGTGGTCCCAGTCGTGCTGGGTTCCGTATAGTTGTGGTTCGTCGGAGAACACCGCGATCCGGTCGCTGAGGTAGGCGAGTTGCTTTGGATCGGCTTGCCCCTCTTTGACGGCTTCCGCCAACCGATCCCGACACCACCGCATAAAGACCGGCCGGCTGATGGCGTGCTGGATGATCAGCCAGGCCGCCGCGCTGGCTTCGCGGCCCACCCGCTCGATGGTCGGGTAGCCAATAGCTTGGATGATGCGGTGGAGTTCCTCCGCGTTCCGGTTGTGTAGTTGCTCCATTTCCTCATCATAGCCCCGCCCCAATTTTCCTCGTCGGACGAGCTGATCCCGGAGGGCGAGGTCCGCGTCCCGCATGGCGATGATGCGGGCGGCATAGCTGGCGTTCATCTTAACTATTTGCTTTATGGTTACGATAGCGGATCAAATTGTTGGAGAGGCGACAGATTACAAAATACAATTCACCTTAGCGTCTGGATAACCATCGTTCTGACAAACCGGAGTACTTTACCCTGGCCTTTGAGAAAATTGCCTGCGTGGCCTGATTTTCATCACAAGGATCATCAATAATACCTACCCAATCCAATCCCGTATGCCCTACACTTATTCTCCCACCGCTACCCAGTGGCTGGCTCTTTCTTTCCGGGCGGTCTTCGCCGTCCTGTTGTTCCCCCTGCTCTTCACCGCCTGTGGGGAAGATACCGATTACATCGCCGTCCCCCAGGAAGCCGCCGCGCAACCCTCCATAATCGAACTCGCCCCCGCCCCCGCCGAATGGGTCACGATCGAGGGAAAGGCGAACGTGGAATCCGAACTGGTAGGCCTGGAAAAGAGAGCGACCAAGAAGGCCGGCAACGACCGCGGCCGCTACAACATTACCCTGAAGTACCTCGTGCCCCCCACCGAGGCCCAGGAGGCCGTCTTCGAGGAGGCCGCCGCCCGCTGGGAGCGCATCATTATTAAGGACGAGCCCTCTTTCACCGGCGTGCTCCCCTCGGCCTTTCTGGGCTTCCCCCCCGCCGTCGACGGTACGGTGGATGACATCCTGATCGAGGTCGTCCTGGCACCCATCGACGGGCCGGGCGGCATTCTGGGGCAGGCCGGCCCCCGCTTTATCCGCACCAGCAATGCCCTGACCCTGACCGGTGTCATGTTCTTCGACGTGGCCGACCTAGCTTTCCTCGATCAGCTCGACCTCTTCGAGGAGGTGATCGTACACGAGATGGGCCACGTACTCGGCGTGGGTACGCTCTGGGATGCCGGTGACCGGGACCTGCGGCGCGACGAAGATTCCAACCCCTATTTCGCCGGACGCAAAGCCAACGTGTTCTGGAACGCGGAGGGAGGTACCGGTCTGCTCCCCGTAGAGAACGCCGGCGGCCCCGGCACCCGTCTCGGCCATTGGCGGGAGTCCGTCCTCGACAACGAACTCATGACCGGCTTCCTGAACCTGGGCGAGAACCCGCTGAGCCGCATCACCGCCGGCTCCATGCGTGACCTCGGCTACGGTGCGGCCATGGTCGGCGAGCAGTACGACCTGCCCAGAGGCGCTCCCGGCGTTGAGGTCGAAGCGGGTAGCGATACCCCGGCCGGACTCAATATCGCGGAGATGGAGGTCACCCTGGCCCCCATCGGTTCCGTGACGGTGAAGTAGTCGGCCGATCGTTCGCCATCACGCAGAAGCCCCCTTACGGAATCACGCCGTAGGGGGGCTTTTCATATCCCCCATATCCGGTCCCACATCCGGCCGAGCATTTCGCCGCGGTCCTGCTGCGGCCCCGCCCGTTGTTCCACGACGCGTACGGGCTGCCGGGTCGTATCGATGACCCAGCTGAAGATGTAGCTGTTCGGATTTTCGGGGTCCGTGCCCAGTAGGCCATAGCGCAAATCACAGAACTGTACCCGCCCCTCCCCGAGGGGAAGCACCGTATAGTAACCATCGGTGAACCAACGCAGGATATCCACTTCACGCTGCCCGTGGTAATCCGCCAGTAGTTCGTGCCGCCCCAATACCGCCTGCAAGGGCTGCAGGGTCCGTTCCTCGTCCAGTAGGCTGTACTGCCCGCAGTGATACGCTCCCGGTGAGGTCTCGGCGGTGGCCGACCAGAGGAGATTGTTACCCAAATTCGGGCTGTGGAAGCTACGCCGGGCGGTCAGTCCCCGCTCCCCCAGGGAATCGGTCACAACCCGCCCCACATGGATGGCATTCACCGCCGTGAGCAGCAGATAGGTGGATGAGACGAACAAGCCCGCCCGGTTGAGTTGCCTCCGCACCCGGGAATCCTTGCACCTGCGCCCCGCCGCAATAAGCAGAAATAAGAAGGGCAAGGTATACAGGGGATCGACCACGCTGATTGTGTTCCAGGAGATCCGGAAGGCGGAGAAAGGCTCGAAGAACTGGGTACCGTAGGCCGTGAAGCAGTCCAGCAGCGGGTGGGTCACGATCGCCAGGAAGAAAAGTAGCGTCCACCGCCCCCAGCCGACCGTTGCGGGTAGCCCGAGTTGACGTTGTTGCCCAACTGGTGTGCTGGATTTACGCAACTCGTAGAGCGCGACCAGGCTGCACATGCCCCCGAAGACCAGGGTGATCGCCCCCGTGATCGCCGGAATAGCGTACACCTCCACCGGCATCAAATAGCTACCGCTCATCAGCAGCACCCAAAAGAGGAGCAACAGTAGCGGAAAAAACCAGCGGTTCGGCAGGGGAAAGCGGCGCACGCCCCCATAGATGCGGTTGACGGCCAGTCCGATCAGCGGGGCGGCCAGCAGAGCGAAGGGCAGACTGTGGGTGAAGGCCCGGTGGTAGGCCAGGGCGCTCATGGGGTCGGCCACCAGCCCGCTCAGTACGTCGAGGTCGGGGAGGGTGCCGGCCAGTCCGCCCCACACCATGGCCCGGTTGCCGATCCGACGGCCGAGTACCGCTTCCCCGACGGCGGCGCCGAGGACGATTTGCGAGAGGCTATCCACCCGCCTTAAAAGCCGCCCGAGAAGCCCCGGAAGCCGATCGTCAGCAGGGCGGAGACCCGGTTGCGGTCGAAGAGGATGGTCTGGCCGGGGACGGTGAAAACCTGGTAGGCCTCCCGGAAGGCGGAGTAGGTTTCATACTGTACGGCCAGGTCGGCGAAGAACTTACCGCGGCTGTAGCCGACGCCGCCACTGCCGGTGAGGATGCCGCCGTCTTCGTCATTCACGAGTTCCGCGAAGGGAACCTGTCGGTAGCCGACGCCCAGCCTGAGTTGCAGGGGCTCGACCTTGATCTCCCCGCCGACCCGCACGGAGAGCGCGCCTCCGAGCAGGTCGTCGATGTCAGCGTTGGCGGCCTCGTTGACGGTGGCGAAGTCATCCCGGCTCAGGGTATTGCCCGCATAGTTAGCGTAGTCGGCATCGATACTCACGAAGCCTTTTTGGGCGATCAGGGCACCGAGCCCCGCCGTGAAGCGCCACGGCGTCTGCAGGTTATAGGCGTCGTTCAGCAGGGGGCTTAGCGCGTTCCCTCCCTGCGCCGTACCGTTTTCCACGAAGTTGTACTCGAAGTTGGTGGAGTATTGCTCGTCGATGGTCCACATGGTGGGCGTATGGAGTCCTAGGGACACGCGCAGTTGCTCGGTCGGCAGGATGATCACCCCCAGTTTGGCATTGAAGCCAGTACCGTTCTGGATCAGGTTCTGGTCGTAGGAGGCGCTTTCGAAGCCGGTGATCTGGTCGGTGTCGTCGATCTCGTCGTAGGTGTAGATCTCTTCGAAGTTGAAGAAGGGGACGCCGAAGGAAAGGCCCCAGAGCACCTTGTCGTCGTAGTTGCCCCCGAAGCCGATGGCCACCTCGGTCATGCCACCGCTGCGGTCGATCAGCCCCTCGCGGCGGATGGTGCGCCCCTGGTTTTCTTCGAAGTCAAAGTCGGAAAAGAAGCCCTGGTCGTCCTGCAGCAGCACGTCTAGCTCCACCGCAAGATTCGCGCCGTAGGGATTGCTGAGCCCGTCATTCAGGTCGTCCACGAAACCATCCACCACGCTCCCCTCGCTCCGTCCGTCGAAGAATAAGGGCTGATTGAACTCGGCGATCCGGCTCACGCTGACCCCGAAGTTGAGAGTACGCCAGCGGGGCGAGCGCGTTTGTCCGGCCAGGATCACGCCAATACTCGGCAGCGTGAGGTTAACGCCGCTCTCCGAGCTCGCCCCCCCACTCTCCCGCACGGCCAGTTCTGCGCTGGTTCCCGTAAAGGTGAAGCCCGGCGTGACTTCGACCAGGTTGTAGCGGTTCCAACCGATGCCCGCCGGGTTGGTGTGCAGGGTGGTCACGTCCACTCCCATTGGCGTCAGCGCCCCGCCCGTTCCAGCGAACCGGGCCGTCCCAAAGGGAGCGGTATAGGAATAACGCAGGGCGTCTTCGAAGGTCTGTCCGAGCAGGGAACCGCCCAGGGCCAGCAGCAGAGCGGCGGACAAATAGATTTTCATGGCTGAAGTCTTGGTCTAATGACAATCCGGCCCCCCGGTGAAAGTTTGGCCCCCATCCGGCTTTTATGAGGAATTTAAAGGGGAAGGAACACAAAAAAAGGGGACGAGAACCTCGTTCTCGTCCCTTCCTCAGACTGGATTACGCTATCCCTTTGCGCTAGCTGCCACCGCGACGGCTGGAGCCACTGCGGCTACTGCCACTACTCCGGCCGCTACTACTCCGGCTCGGGCTGGCGCTGCGGCTCGGGCTGTAGCTGCGGCT
>CAZKPE010000131.1:0-2704 GCA_964554545.1 uncultured Lewinella sp. | reverse complement strand
GGCCGCTACTACTCCGGCTCGGGCTGGCGCTGCGGCTCGGGCTGTAGCTGCGGCTGGGAGTGGCGCTCCGGCTGGGCGTATAGCTCCGGCTCGGGGTGTAGCTACGGGTACTCCGGCTGGGCGTGGCACTGCGGCTGGGGGTATAGCCACTTCCACTCCGACTCCGACTAGGGGTGGCCCGACGGCTCGGGGTGGTGCTGCGGCTGGGGTAAGCCCGGCTACGGGTGGCGTTGCTGCGGCTACGGGTAGTATTGCTACGGGTGGCGCGGCTGCTCGGCACCGGCGTACGGCTGCCGGAGCGTACGGAGCGGGTACCCCGGGTGGCGCTGCTACTGCGGTTGGCCGAGCGGGTTTCGACCGCGGTGTTGGCGCTACGGCGGCGGGCGGCCTCTACGCGATCCGCGATCGAGGTGGTTGCTCCCCGGGGAACGTTGGAGACCGGACGGTTGATGACGTTCTGGCTCACGCTGTTGGGCACCACGTAGGTGTTTCCTCCACCCCAGGCAGGTGGGCAGAAGTAGCCACCACCACCGAAGGCACCGATGGGTCCGCCGAAGCTGTTGAAGCCACCTCCGTAGAAGCCGCGGTTGAAGCCACCGGCGAAAAAGGGATCGTTCCAGGCATTCCAGGAGTTGAAGCCCCGGTTCCAGCGGTTGAAGCCGGTATCGACGTAGCGTACGCCGAAGGGGGTGATGACCGGCTGGGCGAATCCGCCGCCCCAGCTGTTGAAGCGGTTAAAGCGATTGAACCGGTTGAAATCATTGTAGATCAGTACCGTCGTTCCGGCGGGACGGAAGCGGGGATCGTAGTACGCCATATCGACGTAGACGGGATCGAAATAACCGAAGCCGGCGTAGGGTCGGTTGAATCGGCGGATCCGGCTGGAGTAATAGTAATCGTGATAGTCATCGGCGTAGCTGTCGCTGCGGCGGAAGGACCGGTCGTTATCCGCATAGTCCCGACGGTCACTGTCGCGATAGGTAGGGGCCCGCTCCGTGGAGACGAAGTTGTCCGGGTCGTAGTACATATCATCGTACTGGGCCTGGGCGGCCGTCGAGACGAACAACATCGCGAAGAGCGATGCGGCGGTAAGTAGAAATTTCTGTCGAAGCATGATGTTGAAGGTTTGCGTAATCCGTGAGTCTGCCACTTCTTACAAGGTCTAAAGTAGTAAGTTTGTGCCCCGTATTTGGTTAAAGCGGGCTTAAACCGACGATGAAAAGCGTTAAACGGCCGTTTGCCGACGATGTGGGCCCCTGTTTGGGATTTTTGCGCCCCAATAGCTATCGGGGCAGGTGCAAGCCTTACTACCTTCATATTCAACACGTTACCACCCCTCAAAGTTGACCAATGGCTAAAGCGATCACCCCCCGTGCGGAGAACTATTCGGAGTGGTATCTCGACATCGTAAAACGGGCCAATCTGGCCAGCAACAGCGCCGTTCGCGGTTGTATGGTCATCAAACCCTACGGCTTCGGCATTTGGGAGCGGATGCAGCGGCAGCTCGACGATATGTTCAAGGAGACCGGCCACGTCAACGCCTACTTCCCCCTCTTCATTCCCAAGTCCTTCCTGAGCCGCGAGGCCGACCACGTGGAGGGTTTCGCCAAAGAATGCGCCGTGGTCACCCACTACCGCCTGAAGAACGCCGAGGACGGCAGCGGCGTGATCGTCGACCCCGAAGCCAAGTTGGAGGAGGAACTGATCGTCCGGCCTACCTCCGAAACGATCATCTGGCACACCTACCGCGACTGGATCAACAGCTACCGCGACCTCCCCTTGCTCATCAATCAATGGGCCAATGTCGTGCGCTGGGAGCTCCGCACCCGCCTCTTCCTGCGCACCGCCGAGTTCCTCTGGCAGGAGGGCCACACCGCCCATGCCACCGCCGAAGAAGCGCTGGAAGAAGCCCTGAAGATGCAGGAGGTGTACGCCACCTTTGCTGAAGAATATATGGCCATGCCCGTGCTGCGGGGCGTCAAAACGGTCAACGAGCGCTTCGCCGGGGCCATCGACACCTATACCATCGAGGCGCTGATGCAAGACGGCAAGGCACTACAGGCCGGCACCAGCCACAACCTGGGGCAGAATTTCGCCAAGGCCTTCAACGTCAAATTCAGCAATGCCGATAACCAGGAGGAGTACGTCTGGGCGAGTAGCTGGGGGGTTTCCACCCGCCTGGTCGGCGGCCTCATCATGACCCACAGCGACGATGAGGGGCTGGTGCTGCCCCCGAAGCTCGCCCCCGTCCAGGTCGTCATCGTACCCATTCCCAAGCCTAACGACGAGCTGGATGCCAAGGCCGCCGAGCTGATGAATCAACTGAAGGCCCGCGGCATCCGCGTCAGCTACGACGACGATGCCAAGCAGCGCCCCGGTTTCAAATTCGCCGAGAACGAGCTAAAGGGCATCCCCGTCCGCCTCGGCCTCGGCAAGCGCGACCTGGCCAACGGCACCATCGAGGTCGCCCGCCGCGACGAAAAGACCAAGGAGAGCCAGCCCCTGGACGGCATCGTCGACCATGTCGAGCAGTTGCTGACCGACGTCCAGCAGAACCTCTTCGACCGGGCCGTCCGCTTCCGGGAGGAGCACACCACCTACGTCGATACCTTCGAGGAGTTCCAAAAGGTCATCGACCGCGACATCCCTGGCTTCATCTACGCCCACTGGGACGGCACTTCCGAAACCGAGCTCAAGATCAAGG
>CAZKPE010000130.1:0-10967 GCA_964554545.1 uncultured Lewinella sp. | reverse complement strand
GGATTGTCCCGCAGGTACATCTGACCGACGGAGAGGTAGTTGGCGGCCCGCCAGAAGGCGTCGACCCGGCTGAGTTCGGTGGACATGGCCGTTATGGGTTTGCGGTTTGGTCCGTGTCCATTAGCTGGCGGTTGTTCAGGACCATGATAGGTAATTTGGCCTGCCGTACCGCCTCACCAACATGGCTGCGGTGCAGTAGCCGCTGGAACCACGGACGCTCCGGGCGGTGCATCACCACCCAGTCGCATTCCATCCGACCGGCGTAGTCCAGTACGGTGGTCACCACGTCGTCCCCCTCCCGCTCGGCGAAGTGGGCCCGCTGTCCCTGGTCGGGTCGGTCGAAGAGTTCGCGCAGCAGGCTGAGGTCGTAGGCACCGGACTTCCCCCCCTGCCCGCGTACGTGGAGGAAGTACAGGTCGGGGCTGAGGGGTTGCAGGCTGTGCAGGAGTTTACCGGCCTGCAGGGTGGCCACGTCCTCCAGGTCAGTGGCGAAGCAGATGCGGCGGGGAAGCGCGTAGTCGGCGTTCGGCGGCAGCACCAGTACCGGGCAGGGCGGGCGCTGGGAGAGAAAGGAGGCGTGGGTGCCGAGGAAGTCGTCCCAGGCGCTGCGGCTGCCCTTGGTGCCCATCACGATCAGTTGGATACCCTCCTGCTCCACGTGCTGGTGGATGCTGAAGCGCAGGTCGCCCACCCGCACCGAATGGTCTACCCGGGGCGGGGACTTCAGGTCCTGACTCACCGCCCGGATTCCCTCCCGCACGAAGTCTCCGATATCGCGAAGGGCGTCCTGGCGCAGGGTAGTTTCCAGGGTGTTGATGAATGTGCCGTAGCCGGGTTCGGTCGTCGTCGGCGGGATGGTGTACATCACGTCGATGGAAGCCCCCAGGGTGTCGGCCAGTCGCAGGGCGTAGCGGTAGGCCGCGGCGGCGACGCTGGAAAAGTCGGTGGGAACGAGAATGGAACGGATTGTTTTCATGGTGGTAGCGAATGAATTGTAGCCCTAAGATGCGGTGAGGGGAAGCGGTCGCTCGCTGCGTAAAATCATCGGTGGCATTGATCCACCTCAATCACGGAAGGTGGGGTTAGGCTCACCTTTAGGGTAGTCAAACCGTATATCCGTATGTCCAAGATTCTCATCCCGGTCGATTTTAGCGTACCCTCTCACAATGCCTACCGCTATGGTTTGCACCTGGCCAAAGAGACCGGTCGCCACGTCGTATTAGCTCACTACTACAGCGGGTCGATCGATCCCCGGGCATCCCTCTACATCGCCGGTGACGGCACGATACAGGGTAGCTTCGAGACCCGGCTGCGGCAGTTCGCATACAATGAGATCGAACCCCCCTGCGGCGTGGTACTGAGTTATGAAACCGAGGTCAGCCTGGATGCCGCCGCCGCCATTGTAGAGCGGGCGCAACGGACCGATATCGACTGGGTCGTCATGGCCCCCCGCAGCAGCAAGGGGCTACTCGACGGCTGGCTGGGCAGTACCTCGACGACGGTGAGCGAGTCCTGCGACCGACCGGTCTTTCTTATCCCACCCCACGCCCGCTACCACCCGATCCACCGAATGGTAGTAGCGAATAACCACGCTACGGCCGACCCCTACCCGCTCTGGCAACTGGACGGACTAGCCGAACACTATCAGTCCCAAGTCCACTTCGTACACGTCGAACCCCCAAAGAAGGATCTCCCCCTCCGCTTCGTCCCCTGGAACCTGACCGAGCGCCTCATGGAAGAAGGCCGGGAGGTGAGCTACTCCTTCGAGATCATCTCGGTGGAGGACCGGGACGTCAGCCAGGGCCTGCTCGACTATGCCGACCAGGTGAAGGCGAACTTGCTCGCCATCGTAAACCAGCGCCGCAACCGCTGGCAGGCCCTCCTCAAAGCAACCCTGACGCAGGACCTCTCCCTTCGCTCCCGCATTCCCGTACTCGTCTTACACACCCACCATGAAAACTAGTTTCCTTGCCCCCATTGTCGTCCTTCTGCTAGCGGTCTTCGCCCTGACGGCCTGCACCGAGGAGGACCGCGACTCCGCCATCCGAACGGAGCAACAGTACGTCGACTTGCTCTACGCCCTGCAGTCCGGCGATGGAGAGGATAGCCGGGAGGCCGCCCGGGAACTGAACCGTAGCGTACGCGATCTCCGGCAGACCGTCTACTTCCCGCTGTCGGGGGAGGCCTACGACAAGCTGCGCTTTCACGTCGACCGGGCCGAGTGCGCCTACGAAGATGCCCGGATTTCGATTGACGACGGCGACCTCGACCAGGCCATGGTGCAACTCGACCGGGCGGTATTCGAGCTGGCGGCCGGTGATCCCGCCGGATTGCAGGACTATTATGTCGGCAGCATTTATGACTTCGTGGCCGCCTGGCTGGAAGTCGATTACTTCCTGCGAGCCGGCCCCTCCGACTATACCCTGGCCGAATTACGGACTTGTGGAAAGGATGTGTACGCCACCTGGCGGTCCGTGCGGGGCCAGCGCCCGGAGTACGGTCTGTACTTCGCCGCCGGCGTGGACGAGGCGGTCTTCAACGGCTACCACGCTACCCTGGACGGGGCCGTGACGGAGTTCCGCGATGCCCTGCGCAAAGGCAATCCCGCCGAAATTCGGGACCGGGCCAACCTGGTTTCGGAAGCGCTCTGGGACCTGCTCCTGCTCTTCGGCACGCCCCCCGCCGCGCCCCAGGGGATGACCCAGTAGGTCACACCAGCAGCTTGTGGAGCTCCTCCGCCCGCAATATTTGGATACGGCGACCGTCGGTGGAAAGCAATCGGTCCTTTTTAAAATCGGATAGGGCGCGGGTCACGCTTTCCTTGGTCGAGCCGACCATTTGTGCCAGTTCTTCCCGTGAAAGATCGATGTCAGCGTCCGGTGCCTTGCCATGCAGGTCGCAGAGCACTAGGGCGGTCCGTCGGCGGACGCTGTCGTACGCCTGGTGCACAAGTTGCTCGCTGCGGTGCATCACCTGTCCGGCCATGACGTGAATCAGGGCATCCATCACGCTCCGTTCCCGGTGGATCAGGTCCAGAAAGGTATCCCGCGGCAACTGACTGAGGGTCACCGGTCCGCCCGCCGCCCGGGCAGTGTAGTGAAAGGGTGTGCGCTCCAGTACCGATGGCATCCCGAACCACTCTTCCAGGCCCAGTTCGGTCAGGATGTAGTCGCGGCCGTACTCGTGGGTTCGGCTGAGGTGGACCCGCCCCTCATCGATCTGGTACACGAAGTGGGGATAGTCGTCTTCCCGCACGACGGCCGAGCCCTGATCGTACCTCCGTTGGTTGCCTGCCTCGGCGAAGGCCTGCCGCAGCAGCTTACGACCCCGTTCTGGATCACTCAGCCGGGTAGCCGGTTCCCCGCTCGGAGTCGGTTGCCGTTGGGCGGCCTTCCGCAGGCGGGTGCGGATCACTTGTAGCAGCTCATCCTTATAGAACGGTTTGGTGATGTAGTCATCGGCCCCCAGGTTCATGCCGCGGCGAATATCCTCCGCCTCGGTGCGGGCGGTAATGAAGACGAAGGGGATGGCGGCCGTCCGCTCGTTCTCGGCCAGGAGGTTCAGGACGCCGTAGCCGTCGAGCTCGGGCATCATCACGTCGCAGAGGATGAGATCGGGCGGCTCCTGAATGGCCAGTTTAGCACCGGTTAAGCCGTTCGCGGCCGTGACGGTGGCGTAGCCGTAGAGGTCCAGGATCTCGGCGAGGTTTTCGCGGACTTCCTCGTTGTCTTCGATGATGAGGATGCGGGTAGGTTGTGTCATGAAGTTAGGTGGTCGAGGGGCTCGCGGGCAGTTCTAAAATGAAGGTCGTTCCTGTCCCAAGTTCACTATGAAAGGAAACCGTACCACCGAGCAAGTTTACGTAGTGGGCCACGATGTTGAGCCCCAGGCCGGTGCCCTTAATGTTCTCGACGTTCGTGGCCCGAAAGAAGCGGTCGAAGAGGTGGCCCCGGTCTTCTTCTGGAACACCGATGCCCCGGTCGATCACTTCGATTCGGAATCGCTCCTCCATCCGCGCTACCCCTACCCGAACGGTATCCCCTTCCGCCGAGTATTTCGCGGCGTTAGAGAGTAGGTTCATCATGACGTGGCGCAGGAGCTTCGGGTCGGTGACGATCCGGGGCTCGGTACCGGGGGCCACGTCGAGTACGATCTGCTGGCCGCTCTTGAGCTGACCCTCGCTGCTCTCGATACTCGTGGACAGATGAGCGATCAGGTCGATGGGCCGCGGAGCTACCTGAATTTCTCCTTGTTCCAGTTGGCTTAGGGAAAGGAAGTCATTCAGTACGTCGGTAAGTTGGTGGACGGCCTCCCGGATGCGATTGATGTGCCGTTCTCGCTTCGGTTGCTGACCCCCCTCGGCGTAGAGTTCGATGAGTTCCGCTGAGCTCAGTACGGTGCTGAGGGGCGTTTTGAACTCGTGGCTGGCCATGCTCAGGAAGCGGCTTTTGAGCTCGTTCAGTTCCCGCTCTTTGCCCAGGGCTTGCTTCAGTTCCCGTTCCCGCTCCTCCAGGGCGGCGGTGCGCTCGGTTACCTTTTGTTCCAGGTCGCGGTTCAGTTCCTCTACCCGCTGCCGGGCGGCGTGAAATTCGCTCAGGTCGTGCAGGATGCCGGTGTAGATCGTCCCTTCCTGTAGCTGTACTTCACTGACCGCCAGCCGGAGGGGGAATTCCCGGCCGTCCTTACATCGGCCCGTCACCTCCCGGCCGATGCCGATGATGTGGGGTACCCGCGTTTGTTGGTAGCGGTGCAGGTACTCGTCGTGGTGGGTCCGGTCGTGCTCCCCCATCAGGATGTTTACCTTTTGCCCCTTCAACTCCCCGGGGGCGTAGCCGAAGAGTGCGTGGGCCGCCGGATTGGCGCTCTCGATCACCCCGCGGGTGTTCATCGTGATGATCCCGTCCGTGGCCATGGTGAACAATGCCCGCAGTCGCCGCCCGTCTTCTCGATCCATAGGGCGCAAAGGTAAAGACGCCCTCCGATCCAGGGACCGGAAGGCATCGGATAACCCCAATAAGCCTCTCTAGAAAAAAGGGGGGTGAACGAATTTTAAGCCACCAGGGAGGCCTCGGCCGGGGCGGCTTCGGGCAGGGAAACAACCTTGGCAGGTGTATTGGCGGTAGCTCGGGCAGCCGTTTTGGTCGCCCCGATAGCTATCGGGGCAGGTGCGGAGAATTCAATGCCGAGAATGGCACTCAGAAAAAGCGGCAGGGCCAGCAATGCAATGGCGTAGATACCGGAGAACATACCCAGCAGTACGACCCCCATCATCAGGTAGAAGCGGATGAGGACTTTGTCGAAGGTGATGGCGTAAAAGCGCATGGTTGTTGTTGTTTGGTTGCACGACAAAGGTCGGTGGGTGGCAGTCCCGACCCGGTGATCGGGGTCAATCCGAAGATTGATCTGCGTCACTCCTTACTCTCCGTTCGATTCGGACATTCGTAGTGCGCTCGTGTGGCCGCTATCCCTAAATCCTCCCCCGTGAACTTACTCACTCCCGTTTCCCAATTGATGTCGACCGACCTCATCACCATCACCCTGCAAACCCCACTGGAGGAGGCCGCCGGCCTGCTGCGCAAACATGATATCCACCATCTCCCCGTCATTTCAGCGGAAGGAAAGTTGGAGGGCATGGTCAGCAAATCCGACTTCCTGAAGGTGGCCCGCCCCGCCACCGTCGAGCCTACCGTCGCCACCATTATGACCCCCCACCTGGCCAAGCTCGAGCCCGACGATACGGTGCGCACCGCGGCCAGCCTTTTCGCGCTCAATCGCTTTCACTCCCTGCCCGTGGTCAGTGGCGATAAACTGGTCGGCATCCTCACTACCCTCGACCTGATCAAGTTCATCGACCGGGAGGTGCCGAAACTGGAGGATTACCGGAAGAATTTGTGACTGCTCACCGCAGATTCGTGCGGATTCACCAGCACATCACCGGATGCACCAGATCCTGCCACTGCTGCACCGACATCGGCACCGCCGCCGTCCAGCCCCGCCAGATGAGCAGAAGCCCGCAGCCTACGACCAGCACCGGCGCGTAACTCAGCAGCCGCCCGGCTACCCCCCGTTGCAGTCGCCGACCGGAGATCAGGAGCAGGGCCAGCAGGGGCAGCGTTCCCGCCCCGAAGGCCAGCATGAAGAGCCCCCCGGCCACAGGATTGCCGGCATTGGCTGCAGCCACCGCCGCCACGTACACCAATCCGCAGGGAAGGATGCCGTTGCAGCACCCCAGTCCGAAGCGCGTCCAACTGCCGTGGCCCGCCCCGACCCGGGCTACCCACTGCCGGGAAGCCAGCAGCGCCCGCCCGTAGGCCGGCCAGCGCAGCAACCAACTTTCGGGCTGCAGGCGGAATAAGCCGACTACGACGAGTAACAAGCCGGAGGCGATGGCCAGGCCACTCTGCGCCCCGTTCAGCTGCATCCCCCAGCCAAGCGCGCCGAGCAGGAAGCCGATCAGGACGTACACCAATATCCGACCCGCCTGGTAGCTCAGGGCCCCGCGCCAGTCGCGCTGTACGCCCGCGGCCAGCATCAGGGGGCCGCACATGCCGACGCAGTGGAGACTGCCGAAAAGGCCGAGGGTGAAGGCGGTTAGGAGGAGCATGGTAGGTGGGTTTTGCCCACAGAGGACCTACGGTCTATCGCAGAGTTTGACACAGAGTCAGCACAGAGGCTACCGCACGTCTCTCCGAGTAACTCTGTGCATCCCTCTGTGCGCTCCGCGAAGCGGAGACTCCGCGGGCTAATCTTCAGTTATATAAATCCAATTCATCATAGTACTCCACCCCCCCGGCCGACCACTCCACGATGACCTGGTAGTAGCCCCCCGGCAGTCCCGCCAGCGGAAGGTCCATCCCCCCCGCTTCGTCCAGTTCCAGAGAGAGCCGCCGGTCGTGACGTTTCGTGCTGGGACGGTAGATCAGGACACTGCCGCTGACCCTTGATGAGAGATCATCGGGAAAGGTGAGGCGGCTTGCCTGCACCTGCGGCCCCGCCCCCAGCCCCGCGCTGTTGCTGCGCCGATCATACTCCTGTTGGTAGTTGATGTCGCGGGCGTAGTAGTTCTCGGTCACCAGACTGTTGTCGAAGGTGCGGCTCTGGATGACCACGATAACCAGCACGCAGACGAAGAAGGAATAGAATAGGGCGATACCGTGCCCCCAGTGGAATGCCATGGCGGTGAAGTTTAAGGATGAAGAAATGGGGTCAGGACCTGCTTGCGCTCCTCCCCCCCGGAGGTGACCGTGACCTCGACGCGGTCGGGCCAGTCGCCACCGGGCGGGAAGATGATGAACAGGGCCCCCTCGGTGACCTCCCCGGCCGCGGCCACGGGTGCCTCGGCCCCCACCAGTTTAAGGGTACCCCCCGGCGTAGTGAGGCTGAAGGTAACGGGCATGTCCCGGCCGGTCTTGTTGACGACCTGATAGGTGTAGAGGTTGGTGATGCTACCGTCGGCCTCCGTGTAGTAGAGCTGGCCGGGGGTACGCAGCAGGAGTACGTCGAGCCCATCGCGGCTACTTAGCAGGAAGACGTTCAGTCCGATAAGGGCCAGCAAAACGACCGAGTAGGCCTTCACGCGATTAGTGAACAACTGGCGCTTACCACGCCGCACGCCGGCCTCGCTATCGTAGCGGATGAGCCCGCGGGGGCGGTCGATCTTGTCCATGACGGCGTCGCAGGCATCGATACAGGCCGTGCAGTTGACGCACTCCATCTGAATGCCGTTGCGAATGTCGATGCCGGTGGGGCAAACTTGCACGCAGAGGGTACAGTCGATGCAGTCGCCGACCTTCGGGGGGGCTACGGCGGTCAGCTCGGCTTCCATGCGTTCCAGGATGCGGTCGGTGCAGGCCTGGCCGGTGGTCCGGCAGGTTTCGCAACTGGTGCAGCTGGTGCGTTTCGGCTTGCCCTTATTGAGTTTGCCCCGGGGCTCACCGCGCACGGGGTCGTAGATGACGTTGATGCTGTTGTCGTCCAGCAGCACGCCCTGCAAGCGCCCGTAGGGACAGATGGCGATGCACACCTGCTCCCGCATATAGGCGAAGACCCCGTAGAACACCCCGATGAAGACCACGATCGCCAGGAAGCCCCCGGGGGCATCGAGCGGCGACTGGCTCACGGTGTCGATCAGGGCATCCGTACCGATAATGTATGCCAGGAAGGTATGGGCGATCAGGGCCGCGACGAGCAGGAACAGGCCATGCTTGGCGACTTTTTTCCGGACCTTCTGCGCGTCCCAGGGGGCGCGGGCCAGTCGTTTCTGCGCCCCGGCGTCCCCCTCGATCCAGTACTCGATCTTGCGAAAGACCATCTCCATGAAGATCGTCTGTGGGCACACCCAGCCGCAGAACAGCCGCCCGAAGACCGCCGTGAACAGGATGATGAAGACCATGAAGGTCACCATCAGGATGGCGAAGAGGTGGAAGTCCTGAGGCGAAAATGAAAGCCCGAAGAGGATGAACTGCCGTTCCAGCACGTTAAAGAGGAACAGTGGCTCCCCGTTTACCCGCAACCAGGGCAACCCGAACAGCACGGCCAGCAGCACGTAGCTCAGGTAGCTGCGCCAGCGGTAGAAGCGGCCGGCGGGCTGCTTGGGGTAAATCCAATTCCGTTTACCCTCCGCGTCGACGGTGGCGATGGTATCGCGGAAATCGGGGTTCGGGGTGGGCATTTACTTGCTGTTTGCGTCGGTGTGGCGTTCGCCCTCGGGTTCCTTACCACCGGCCGGGTCGGTGCCCTGTAGCGTCATGATGTAGCTGGCGATCTCCTGCATGGCGCGAGGCCGAAGCTCCTGCTGCCAGGGGATCATACCCTTTTCCGGCACGCCGTACTTGATGGTGCGGAAGACGTCCTTGATGTCACCACCGTGGATCCAGTACGCGTCAGTCAGGTTAGGCCCGATGCCGCCCTCGCCGGCCTTGCCGTGGCAGGGGGAGCACTTGGCGGTGAAGAGGGCCTGCCCCTGCCCGAGGGCGGTGGCGTCGGCCAGCAGTTCCACGTTCGACTCGTCCACGGTATTCTGCTGGGTGGCCAGGTAGGCCTTCACTTTGGCTTCGGCCAGGGTGATCTCGGCCTCGTACTCCTGGGCCTGATCCACCGAAAAGTCGGCGAACTGGGTCACGTAGAGGTAGATCGGCGCGAAGGCGATGGTGGCGTAGAAGAGCCCCTTCCACCAGGGCGGCAGGTTGTTGTCGAGCTCACGCACCCCGTCGTATTCGTGGTCGAGCACGATGGCGGCCTCGGCCTGGACCGGTACCGCATCGGTGAGCTGCTTGGACCACCGCCGGAACCAGCCGGTGAGGGTTACGGGCGGGCGGGCATCGGCGATCTCGGCCGCGGTTGGTTGACCGAGCGTCCCGTTGAGCCGGTCCCGCTGGATGGCCATCAGTTTGAAGGCCAGCCGGATGATGGTGAATAGGCCGATCAGCAGTACGGTCAGCATAATGCCGAGGGCGATCAGCTCCTGTCCGCTGAAGGTACCCAGCAGGCCGAGGGAGGTTTTGGGCGCGGACGTGGGTGCCGTGTTCTGTAGGAGGGGGAGTCCGGTGAACCAGTTCATAGTGGATCGGTTTGCGATTCCGGCATCGGATAGCTATCGGTGAGCGGGGAGTGGGCCACGTCGCGGTAGCTGTCCTTACCCCGGGCCAGTACCATCACGAGGGCGACGCCGAAGACGAAGAAGAAGGTGAGCAGGGCCAGGATGGCGAGCCAGTTGATGCCGGCGTCCTGCAGGAGATACTTTGCCATGGCTTATTTCTTGAGTTGGACCTGGGGCTTCGGCTTGATGTCGGTACCGAGCCGCTGCAGGTAGGCGATGATGGCGATGATTTCTTTCCGTTCGAGCTCGGGGTCGTCGACGCCGCCCTCCCGCAGTCCGTCGGCGATCTCACGGGCCTGTTGCCGCAGTTCGGTGACGGCATACTCGTCGTAGCCCGTGGGGTAGGGCGTGCCGAGGAGCTGCAGGGTGCGGATCTTGGACGGCAAATCGCTCACGTCGAGCTCATTCTCCAGCAGCCAGGGGTAGGGCGGCATGATGCTGCCGGGGCTGGTCGACTGGGGGTTCAGCATGTGGGCGTAGTGCCAGCTGTCGAGGTACTTCTGCCCTACCCGGTGCACGTCCGGTCCGGTGCGCTTACTGCCCCAGAGGTGGGGGCGGTCGTAGATGAATTCCCCCGACATCGAGTAGGGACCGTAGCGGGCCGTCTCCGAGCGGAAGGGGCGGATCATCTGGCTGTGGCAGTTGTTACAGCCCTCGCGGATGTAGAGGTCACGGCCCTCCAGTTCCAGCGGGGTGTAGGGCTGTACGGATTCGATCTTGGGCACGTTGGACTCCACCATCACCATGGGGAAGACCTCGGCCAGGCCGCCGATGAGCACCACGACGGTCGAACCCACGAGCAGCTGCACGGGCCGCCGCTCGATCCAGCGGTGCCAGTACTCGCCTTTGTGGCCGGCGGGGCTGAAGGCCAGCGGCGGCGCGGCGGCGGATTCGTTCTCCAGCAGCTTGCCCTGGCGGGTGGTCTTGATGATGTTGTAGATCATCAGTACGACGCCGGCTACGTAGATCGCGCCCCCGAAGGCCCGCATGGCGTACATGGGCAGGATGGCGTTGACGGTCTCCAGGAAGTTGCCGTACTGCAGGATGCCCTCGGGCAGGAACTGCTTCCACATGGCGCTCTGCGTCCAGCCCGCCCAGTAGAGGGGCACGGCGTAGAAGATCACGCCCAGGGTGGCCATCCAGAAGTGGACGTTGGCCAGCTTGGTACTGTACAGCTTGGTCTGGAAGATGCGCGGCACGATGTAGTAGAGCACCCCGAAGGTGAGCATGCCGTTCCAGCCGAGGGTGCCGACGTGTACGTGGCCGACCGTCCAGTCGGTGTAGTGACTGATGGCGTTAACGCTCTTGAGCGAAAGCAACGGCCCCTCCAGGGTGGCCATGCCGTAGGCGGTCACGGCCACGACCATCA
>CAZKPE010000129.1:0-11036 GCA_964554545.1 uncultured Lewinella sp. | reverse complement strand
AACTGGCCCAGCACCGCAGCACCGACTGGGACTTCCTGCTCAGCCGGGTGGAGGCCAACGGCATGGTGGCGGTCGCCAACGACGGTAAGCTCACCATCGGTAAGCCCGCCGTTGTCCGCCTGCCGGTACTGAAGCTGGAGTTCGGGGCCAACCTGCTTTCCTTCGATGCCGAACTCGACACCCGCCGGCAGTACGGCGAAATCGCGGCCTACGCCTGGAGTTCCGCCGAGGGGGAGGCCATCAGCGAAACGGCCACCGGGCCGGGGGAGCATCCCATCGAGCTGCACCACGGGGGCGGACTGGCCGCCGCTGCCCTGGGCCGTTGGGCGGGGGCCACGGCCGAACGCAGCGAACTGGCCACCATCCGGGCGGCGGCCACCTTTCAGGGAACGGCGGCGGTCACCGTCGGGGATACGGTCGAACTGGCCGGTATGGGCGAACGCTTCAACGGCCGCATCTACGTGGCCGCCCTCCGCCACGAGATCGCCGACGGGCAGTGGAAGACGACCGCCCAACTCGGACTGCGGGAGGAGTGGTTCACGGAGCGCTTCCCGGTCAGCGCACCCCCAGCGGGCGGACTACTACCGGCGGTGAGCGGACTACACGCGGCCACCGTGGTACAGATGCACGACGATCCGGCCGGGGAGGAGCGTATCCTAGTCACCATTCCGGCCATCAACCCCGAGGGGGAGGGCAACTGGGCCCGGCTGGCCACCGGGGTGGGCGGCAGCGGGGCGGGACTCACCTTCCGACCGGCCGTGGGGGAAGAGGTGCTGGTCGGATTTCTCGACGACGATCCCCGCTACCCGGTCATTTTGGGGGGCCTGCACTCTTCGGATAGTCCGGCACCCCTGGAGCCCACCGAAGACAACGACCGGGCGGGCTACGTGAGCCGCGGCGGTAACTCCCTGGTCATCGACGATACGGCCATCAGCCTGGAACTGACCACCGACAAGGGCGACCGCCTGAGCCTGCTTGGCAAGGACGGAGCCATCGAGCTCGAAGACCAGCACGGCAACACCATCAGCCTGTCGTCGTCGGGCATCACCATCGAGAGCAAGAGCGACCTTAAACTGAAGGCCGGCGGCGGGGTCGAGATCGAGGGGGCGACCGTCAAGATCAAGGCTTCCGCGACCGGAGAATTTCAGGCTGGCGCTCCCCTCACCCTCAAAGGCTCACTCGTACAAATCAACTGACCCATGCCCCCCGCCGCCCGTCTCGGAGATATGCATACCTGCCCCCTCAGCACCCCGGCCCCCACGCCCGTGCCCCACGTCGGCGGGCCGATCCTGGGGCCGGGGGCGGCCAACGTCCTCATCGGGGGCATGCCCGCCGCCGTGGTGGGCGACACCGCCACCTGCGTGGGCCCACCCGACACCATCCTGGCCGGTTCCGGCACCGTACTGATCGGCGGCAAGCCGGCGGCGCGGCAGGGGGACAGTACCGCCCACGGGGGCTCGATCACCCTGGGTTTTCCGACCGTCATCATCAACTAAGCCCCATGGATCACCCCTTTCACGGTACCGGCTGGAGTTTTCCGCCCGCCTTCCCCCAGGGAAGCGGGACGGTGGACATGCGCAGCGGCGTGGCCGACATCGAAGAGAGCCTGCGCATCCTGGTCGACACCCTGCCCGGAGAACGGGTGATGCTACCGGAGTACGGGGCGGCGGTGCGCGACCTGATCTTCGAGGGAATGGACACCGGCACCCAGACCCTGCTCTTCGACCGACTGCAGACCGCCGTGCTCCGCTTCGAACCGCGCATCGAGATCCTAGCCCTGACACTGGACGACCGCTTCCTCGTCGATGGCTACGTACTGCTGACCCTGGAATACCGGGTACGGGCCACCAACAGCCGCTTCAACTTCGTGTACCCCTTCTACCTCGCCGAGGGAAGCCAGATCGAACTACCGTAGGATGTCCGACCCCCTCCGCAATCCCCACCCCCTGCCCGCCGACGGCACCTTCCGCGGCCACCGCCTGCCCGCCGCCCTGGCGACGGACTACGTGCGGGTAGACGAGTACGAGGTAGCCGACTGGACGGAATACGTACGGCGAATCGCGGAACGGGTACGCTACTACGACGATACTAACTCGGCGGGTGGCAACTGGAGTCCCTTCTACCGGGGGCAGGCGGCCGTCACCGTGGCCCGCTTACTGGGCTGGCCCGCCGCCCGCCTCGTTCGCCGACTGAGCGAGCACCGGGAGCTGATCGAGGATACCGACAACGCCGCCGACCCCGAGCTCCTGGGCCAACTACTGGGTAGCCTCTTCGACCTGCTGAGCTCGGCCGTGGTCCACTTCGACGAGTTGATCGGGGCTTTGCCCCCGGGTCAACCCCTGCACCTGCGCGCCGCCGCCCTAATTAGACAGCAGCTGGCACCCAATCTCCTGCGCTGGCTGGCCTACTACCGCGCCGGACGGGATGCCGGACTGTTCGACGATGCCCGCAACCGATTGCCCGACTACCTCATCGACGAGCGGGCCGCGGGGGGAGGGCTGATTACCACCCAGGAGCTACTGGACGGTACCCGAACACTTTCGGAACGGTGGAGTGAGGGACAGGACTGGGGCGCGTACGCAGGTGGGATCCTGGCGGATAACACGGTATACGGAACCGATACGCCTGGGGTTGATCCGGGACGGGAGATCGTGCACGCCGTGGGCCACGTCTTCCTACACGGTATCTACGAGGCCTTCACGAACGGCCTTACCCACCTGATCGGGCAGGGACGGAGCGAGTGGGAGCGGCTGGTGAACGACTACCCGGGCCACGCCCCCCACATCACCCTACTGCTGGCCTTCCTGAAAGTGCGCGAAGCCCAGCGGGCCGCCCTGAACGGACTGAGCGACCGCCACCTCGACTTTTACTACCGGCGGGTACTGCGCTTACTGCCCCGTCCGCCCCAGCCGGCCCGGGGCTTCCTGAGTCTGGAACTACGCAAGGGAATGCCGGCCACCTTTTTGCCGGCGGGTACGCTTTTCCGGGGCGGGAAGGACGAAGTGACCAAGCAGGAGCGGCTCTTCGCGAGTACGGACGACATCAACGTGAACCGGGCGACGATCGCAGCCACGTACGCCGCCTACAAACCCGCGGGGAACGGCATGCTCTACGCCACCACCGAGGTCGTGCCGGAGGAGGCCGAAAGCTGGCACCCCTTCGACGTGCCGGAAATGCCCCCGGCCCGACTGGGCATGGCCATCGAGAGCCACTACCTCTACCTGGCCGAGGGGGAACGGACCGTGACCCTGGACTTCGACGGGCAGAACATCAACCTACTCGTGGGGGTATCGCTGCACCTGGCCCTAACGACCGAAGACGGCTGGTGGGAAACGACGGCGGCACCGAACGCAAGCGGTACCCTGACCTTGGCGCTGACGGCCAGCGACCCGGCCATCACCGGCTACGACGAGGCGGTACACGAACTCGGGCTGGCGGCCACCCACCCGGTCCTGCGCATCACCCTACCCGACGCACCCGGCTACCGGATCAACGATCTGCACCGGGTGCGGCTGTTAGGTATCGACCTGTCGGTAAGCGTGACCGGGGCGCGGCAGCTGAGCCTGAGCGGACCGACGGGGCAGCTGGACCCCAGTTCGTCCTTCTTCCCCTTCGGGGCGATGCCGACGGGGAACGAGCGTTTCTACATCGGCTACGCGGAGGCCTTTCAGAAGGAGGCGACGATCACGATCGACTACGGCTGGAAAAACCCGGTGCCAACGAGCAGCGGAACGCCGAGAATGGAAGTCAGCGTATTGGAAAATGGTCGTTGGGAGCGGCATGATACGTACAACGAACGCATTGATGGTTATCAGACCAACGACCGGGTCATCGACCTGCCCGCCGAATCGCAGTTGTCCGCCGGTGCGGAGCCTACCCTCTTCTCGGCGGCCAGCGCGCGGGGCTTCGTCCGCTTTCAACTGCGGGGGGATTTCGGCCACCAGGACTATCCCGGTGAGCTGGCCGCCTGGCTGGCCGATGACCGGTCCGAAACCGGAACGAACAGTAAGGGCCCGATGCCGCAGCCCCCCTTCGTGCCCGAGCTCGAATTCATCACCATCGACTACACGGCCGCTACCCGGCTGACCACCATCACCCACCTGCTGCCCTTTGGTTCGGCCGACTCGGTGATGAGTGGGAGTTATTTCCCCTTCCTGCCCCGGCCCTTCGCCAGCGGAAACACCGCGGCCGATAAGGGCGCCCTCTACCTCGGCATCGACCACTGGGAGCCGGGGGAGCAGCTGCGACTGCTCCTTCAGGTAGCGGAGGGGTCGGCCGACCCCCTGCTCGAAAAGCCGGACAGCCACCTGCGCTGGCACTACCTGGACGGCAACCGCTGGGAAGCCTTCCCCGAGGACAAACTACAAGACGGCAGCGACCACCTCATGCGCTCCGGTATCGTTCGGCTGGACCTGCCGGGCGGTACGACGGCTAGCAACCAGCGCTTCGGCGACGGGCGGCAGTGGATCCGGCTGATGGTGAACGAAACTACCGGCGCGGTGAACTACCTACGCGGCATCCACGCCCAGGCCATCGAGGTGGTGCAGGAAACGCTGGAAGGCTTCGTGGGAAGCAACGAGCCGCTGGAGGCCGGCACGATCGGCAAGCTGCTGCGGCCCGTGGCGGCGATCAAGACCGTTGACCAGCCCTACCCCACCTTCGGGGGCGCAACCGTGGAGGACCGCGACGCCTACTTCACCCGCCAGAGCGAACGGCTGCGGCATAAGGACCGGGGCATTACGGAATGGGACGTAGAGCACCTCGTGCTCGGGGCCTTCCCGGAGGTCGAGCGGGTCATCTGTCTGCAGCACCTGGAGTACAGCCCGTACCGCGAGCTGGCGGCGGGCCACGTTACCGTCCTGCCGCTGGGCCGGGCGGGGGGCGAGCGGGCCGACGCGCTACGCCCCTACGTCAGCCTGACCACCCGGGAGGATATCGAGACCTTCCTGAAAGCGCGGATGAGCTGTCACGCCACCCTGCACGTGCGTAACCCCCTCTTCGAAGAGGTCCGGGCGCACATCTGGGTCCGCTTCCGGGAGGGGACGGACGAGACCCGGGCCATCAATCAGATACAGCAGGACCTGATCGGCTTCATTTCCCCCTGGAGCAGCGGAAGCCTGGCGATGCTGGACCTGTCGGCGGAGGTCCACCGCTCGGCCGTCCTCAACTTCCTGGAGGAACTGGACTACGTGGACTACATCAAGAACCTGGTGCTCTACCACCTGACCAACCCCGGCCAGAACGGCAGGGAGCGACTGTACCCCACCAAGCTCACCGCCCTGCTGGTGGCCGCCCCGACCCACCCGGTCACCGTACTGGGGCCGAGTGAAGGCCCGACGGTGGAGGAAGTCTGCCGGACCGACTGCGGCACCCGCCGGAGCCGCCACCGCATCACCGTAGAAGAAATCGTGGAGTAATGCTGCCCATCGACCCCACCATCGCCCCGGCCCCCGCCGAAGATTACGCCGCCCTAAGGGCGCAGGGCTACGCCGAGGTCGAACGGCTCGGCCACGAGCGCTGGACGGACTACAACGCCCACGACCCCGGCATCACGCTACTCGAAAACCTGCTCTACGCCCTGGCCGAGACTGGCTACCGCGCCCAGTTCGACATCGCCGACCTGCTGACCGGCCCCGGCGGCGGCATCGACCACCGGCAGCCCTTCTTCACCGCGCGGCACATCCTGACCAACGCCCCGGTCACCAACGACGACTACCGCCGCCTGCTCATCGACAGCCTGGGGCTGAGCAACGCCTGGGCGGTGTGTAAATCCTGCGCCTGCGGGCCGGTGGTGTACGCCGAGTGCGCGGACAGCGAACTCAGCGCCGCCCCCCGCTGGCGGCTGCGGCGGGAGACGATCGGGTCGACGGCGGGCCACCAGCACCCGATCGTGCTACGGAGCTTCACGGACATTCTGCTGCAGTTCGCTCCCGACGACGAGCTGGGCAACCTGAACAGTCACCGGCTCGACGGCCAGCTTCTCCCCGACGGGCGGGCCTTCGACGCCGAACTGCGCTTTCCCGACTGGCGGCACCTCAGCGAACGGGCCTTCCTGGCGGTAGTGGACGAAACGACCACCCTGGAAACGGGGGAAGTGACCCGCTTCAGTCGCGACCGGACCCTGGCCGAGCCGGTGGACGGCGACGACCTGCAGCGGGGCATCCGCGACATCTTTTTCCTCGACCTGCGGCTCCGCTTCCGTACCGGCGACGGAACCATTCTAGTTCTGGAACTCAATGAGGTCACCCTGCGCCTCTGGCCGCGCTCGGGGGAATCGGTCGCCGCCATCGACGGCAGCACCATCGTCACCGAATTGGAGGGAAGCGACCTTTTCCGCCGCTACCTGCGCAAACTGCAGCGGCGGGCTACGGTGCTCGCGGTCAGCAGCGAGCTGCTGCACGATAATCGGAAGGTGGGGGAAGACTTTTGTCGTTTCGACCGCATCCGGGCTGAAGATATTGCCGTCTGCGCCGACGTACACCTGACGCCCGGGGCCGACGTGGAGGCTACGCTGGCCCAATTTTACCGGACCATCGAGCGGCTGTTCAATCCGGCCGTCCCCTTCCGTACGCTCACCGAACTGGAGGAGCTGGGGCAGGCGACCGAGGAGATCTTCACCGGGCCGCCCCTCGACCACGGCTTCATCCTGCAGGATGATCTGGACGCCAGCCAGCTGCGGTCGGTGATCTACGTGAGCGACCTGGTCAACGAACTCATGGACATCGAGGGAATAACGGCCATCGAGGCGCTACGCTTCACCAACTATGACGACGACGGCCGCCCCGTGCTGCCGGCCAACGAGTGGTGCATCCCGGTGCGGGCGGGTCACTACCCCAATCTGTATCTCGCCGCCTCCCAGGTCGCCGCCTACAAGGACGGACTGCCGCTGCTACCCCGGCGGGCCGAACTGCAATCCGTGCTGGCCCAACTGCGGGCCGACGAGCGGGCGCTGGCGCTGTCGATCGACCAGCTCGACTACCCGGTTCCGGTGGGTACCCACCGTCCTCCGCCGCCCTACGTGCCCGTACAGCGCACCCTGCCGGCCACCTACGGACTCAGCGAAGAGGGCGTCGCCGAGGGGGCCAGCGCCCAGCGGAAGGGGCGGGCGCGGCAACTGGCCGGCTACCTCTATCCGCTGGAGATGATCACGGCGGCGACGGCGGCCCAGTTGGACCGTTTCGGGGATCTCTTCTCGACCGATGAGTCGATCGCGAGCACCTACCCGAGTCCGGATCTGGTGGCCCCGGGCGGTCCGCTGGCGCACCTGGTCGACCCGCTCACCCCCGGGGCGACAGCGGATGTTCTCAAGGATATTCTAGAGGATGAGGACCACTTCACCGACCGCCGCAACCGCTTTCTGGACCACCTGCTGGCCCGCTTCGGGGAGTCGCTGGCCGACTACACCCTGCTGATCCACGATCAGGAGACCCGGCGGGCCTTCGGCAAAAAAAAGCTGATTCAGGACAAAGTGCGCTTCCTCCGCTTCTACCCCGAGATCAGCGGGCGGCGGGGGACGGGCATCAACTACCGGCGGGAAGCGGGGGTGTGTAGCTACGCCAACCGCTCGGGGCTGGGCGAACGCATCCGCCGCCTGCTGGGCATGGAGGACGTACGCGGCTACTTCCAACTGGAAACCGAGCGCACGGCCGAGGGTTGGCGTACCGGTTTCACGCTGGCGACATCCGATGTCCTGCTTAGCATTGCACCTGCGCGCCGCCGCCCCCTGCCCGATGCTACGGCTTCCGAAAACCTGGCCTGGCAGGATATCCGGGAGGTGATCGAGCTGGGGACCGATACGGCGAACTACGTCAGCGTGGGAGACGAAACCGAATTGCAGAACGACACGGGCGATACCCTGGCGGTAGTGGCCGAAAGCATCCTACCCACCGACATTGCCGACTTCATCAGCGAGGCTCTGTTGCGGGAGCGGCTGTACGTCGTCGAGCACCTGCTGCTGCGCCCCAAATTTCCCGGGGATGCGCTGATGAGCGTCTGCCTGAACGACGACTGCGAGCACCACGGGCAGGAAGACCCCTACTCCTTCCGCATCACCTACGTACTGCCGGCCGACGTGCGCCCCTTCAGTGAGGACATCGACCTGCGGCGGCTAGCGGAGCGGACCATCCGGCGGGAAACGCCCGTCTACCTGCTCCCCAAGATCTGCTGGATATCGGATGACCCGGCCGAAAGCGAGTACACCCCCGAAGAGCTGGAGGAGCTACTGGAAAGTTGCGTCTGTCCGCCCCCCGACGAGCTGGCGCGGCAACTGAGTCGCTTCGAGGCGGTCTACTGCGCCTACCTGGAGCTGAATAAAGACTTCGACTGGACGGCCCTGAACGACGAGCTATATGCGGCGGTCTGTGACCTGTTGCTACTGGAAGAGGGGGAGGCGGCGCGCTTATTGCTGGGCTACTACGGGGAGAACTTTAGGCAAGTTTTGGGCGCGGACGCAGGTGCAAGCGAAACCGTAAACCCCGGATGGGCGGACGCGACCTGGGCGGGCTTCCTGGACGACCTGGAGACCATCCGGGACACCGACTTCGGGCTGTACAGCAGTTGGGGACTGACCGGACCCGGGGAGCTGGCTGCCCTACGCGAACTTCTTGAAAGTTTCTACGGTGACTGGACGGAAGTGAGCTTCCGCTTGCACCGACTGCTGCTCGTCTTCGGCCAGCTGCGCAGCGCCTACCCTACGGCCACCCTTCACGACTGCGACGATGGCGATGACGACCGGCCCGTCCGCCTCGACCAAACCACCCTCGGCACCCTCTAAGCGATTCGACCATGTCAGCTATCCACACCACCTACCCCCAATTCGCCCCCAACCAGGTACTGAGCAGCAGCCACCTGAACCAGTTGTACGACTACCTCAATGAGCAGGGGCGGCTGACCCGGACCCACCTGATCGGCACGGGGATCGTCTGCGGACTGGAAGCCGAGCTGAACGCGGCCGGCACCGGCATCACCATCAGCCGGGGCTGCGGGGTGACCTCGGCCGGCCACCTCATCATCTGGGACGAGGACGAGCCGCTGGAATTCCGCCGCCCCTACACGATGCCGGAGGATATTGACTATCCCTTTTTTGATCTCCCGGACGGGGATGGAACCACTTATCCGCTCTGGGAACTGACCACCGACCGCGACGACGACGCGGATGCCGTGGCCCTGACGCGCGACTTCCTGACCGGGGAGGAGCAGGAGGAGGGCGAGGGGGACCGGAAGGTGCTGTTGCTACTTTTCGAGTGCCGGGTGGTGGATAATCGCAACTGCACCCCGAACAGCTGCGACGACAAGGGGCGGACGGTGGAAACGGCGGTGCGGCCGCTGCTGATTCGCTACGGGGATCTGGAGGAGATCCGGCGCGTACTGGTGGCGGAAAACCCCGGGGTAGCTACCTACTACTCCCTGAGCGCGACCCACGCCGAGCGGCTTTCGCTGCCCACGCTGCGGGCGCCCCGCTTCGACGTGACGAATAGTCTGCCGGCGACGACCTATCAGTTATTCGATAGTTACCGGCGCACCCTTTCGCAGAGTTTGCTGGACCGGGTACAGTCGGCGCTGGATGCGGCCTACGACAGCCTGTCGCCCCTGCTACCGGACTACGCGACCAATCCCTTCGCGGACCGGGTGAGGGACCTGCGCTTTCTTTCCGATGGCAGTTTGCTGGAGGATAGCCGCGCCCTGGCCTATCCCTACTACTTCGAGCACCTGGTCAACTTGATTCAGGCCTACGGGGAGCTACGACTGCGGGCCGAAGAACTCTTCAGTCTCTGCTGCCCGGACGACCGGAGCTTTCCCCGCCACCTCGTGCTGCACTACTACGAGGAAGACGGCTGGTCGGACGAGCTGCGGCACGAGTGGGTCAGTTCGCCCGTACAGAACCGGCAGAGCGAGATGAGGAGCGAACTGGCGTCCCTCTTCGCCCGTATGGTAGCGATGCTGGACGGCTTCGAACTGGACATTTCCAGCAACAGCCGGCAGCCGGACATCCGCATCACGCCGAGCTTTTACGGGCGGTCGCTGTCGGACAAGGCGATACCCTTCTACTACGATCCTACGGACTTGCTCCGCCACTGGAACTTCGAACTGAGCCGGCGCAAGCGGGAAGATGAAAACCTGGGGTATCTGGCCCCGACGTGGAATGCCACCGACGACTTCGTGCGCAACCCCCTGCGCTACGACCCCGAACCGCGGAACTTCCTCCGTATCGAGGGGGCGACCGGGAGCAACTACCTGGCGGCACTGCAGAATATCCGTTCCCAGATCGATGCCTACCGGCTGCCGATCGATCTGGTGGCGCTGCGGACGGGGGGACTTACCCCGGAGGGAGAGGAGACGGTAGAGTTTCCCGAATTTCAGCGGCAGTACGCCCTCTGGCGGGAGCGTACCCTCGGGCGGCTGGCGGAGGTAGCGGTACGGCTCTACGACCTGCGCCTGATCCTCGGAAAGGAAAATGCCCTGCCGGTGGGGATCGGCGGTCCGCCGCAGCCCGCCCTTTTGCAACGACTGGAGGAGTACCGCTACCTGACGGGTACGCTGGGCCACTTTTACGAGATCAACTTCAGTCAGCATACCCCCGCGCTGCCGTACTACTCCGGCCTGCACAACGACTACATCGCGCCGCTGCTGTTCCTGCACTACATCCTGCGGACGGTGGACCACTTCCCCGACCGGCTCGCCGATCTGGATTATCCTACGGCCGAGCAGCACCTATCGGTTGTGCAACGGGGCGGGCGGCTGGGCGGCCGGGCGCTTGCCTTCTTCCTGAACGATGCGGTAGGCGTAACCGACCTGAGCAGTCGCCTCGACGAAGAGGAACTGTCTGACCAGTTGGATGAGCTCACCACCTCCGGCGACCTGGACGCCCTGCGGGCCCTGTACGCCGGCTACCAGGAGGAGCGGACGGAGATCCTCCGCCGGCAGTTATTCGGCGACTTCCAGCGGGAGCACCCCGGTTTGCAGTTCCGGGCGGGGACCGAGTTGGGGGGCACCTTCATCCTGGTCTACCACGGGGCGGGTACGGAAGACGCGCCCTT
>CAZKPE010000128.1:0-11117 GCA_964554545.1 uncultured Lewinella sp. | reverse complement strand
TAACCGAACATCTCGCTCAGGGGTACGTCGGCCTCGATCCGGACGGCCCCTCCCTGTACGGGGTTCTGGCCCTTCGGTAGTCCACGGCGGCGGTTCAGGTCACCGATGACGTTTCCGGTGTACTCCTCCGGGGTCGTGATGACCACTTCCATGATCGGTTCCAGCAGCTTGGGCTGGGCCGAGTTGGCGGCGGCCTTGAAGCCTTCCTTGGCACAGAGCTCGAAGGCGATCGGCTTGGAGTCGACCGAGTGCATGGCCCCGTCGAAGACCCGGACTTTCATGCTGTCAATGGTGTAGCCGGCCAGCACGCCGTTCTTCATCATCGCCTTAAATCCGTCGCGGATCGGCTTCTGGTAATTTTTGTCGATCGAGCCACCTACGATGTCCCAGACGAACTGCAGGCTCTCCTTACCGCTCTTGAACTCGTCGCTTTCCAGGAACTCCTCGTCGGCGGGGCCGAGCTCGAAGCTCATATCGGCGAACAGCCCCGAACCGCCGGACTGCTTCTTCAACCGCTCGCGGTGGCTGACGGTGTTAAACAGGGCTTCCTTGTAGTTCACCTGGGGGGCACCCACGTTGGCTTCTACTTTGAATTCCCGCTTCAGGCGGTCAACGATGATTTCCAGGTGAAGCTCACCCATTCCGCTGATGACGGTCTGGTTAGTGTCCTCATCGTACTTGACCTGGAAGGTGGGGTCCTCCTCGGCCAGTTTGCCGAGGGCCATACCGAGCTTGTCGATGTCCTTTTGCGTCTTGGGTTCTACGGCCACTCCGATCACGGGATCGGGGAACACCATGGATTCCAGTACGATGGGATTGCTCTCGTCACAGAGGGTATCTCCGGTCCGGATGTCCTTAAATCCGACGGCGGCGGCGATATCCCCGGCCTCCACCTTCGAGATGCTCTCCTGCTTATTGGCGTGCATCTGGTAGAGGCGACTGATGCGCTCCTTATTGTCGCTACGGGTATTCTTGACGTACGAGCCCGCCTCCAGTTTACCCGAGTAGACGCGCATGAAGGCCAGACGGCCCACGAAGGGGTCGGTAGCGATTTTGAACGCCAGGGCGGCGAAGGGCTCTTCGACCGATGCCTTGCGGGTCAGTACCTTCTCCTCGTCATCGGGGTGGGTACCCTTGATGGCGGGAACGTCCAGCGGGCTGGGCAGGTAGGCACAAACGGCATCCAGTACGGCCTGAACGCCCTTGTTCTTGAAGGCGGAGCCACACATCATCGGTACGAAGGCGGCGTCCATGACGGCGTCACGAACGGCTTTGCGCACTTCCTCGACGCTGATGCTCTCGGGGTCCTCGAAGTACTTTTCCAACAGGGATTCGTCGTACTCGGCAACGGCTTCGAGCAGTTTCTCCCGCCATTCGGATACGGTATCTTCCAGGTCGGCCGGCATATCGATGACTTCGAAGGTCATACCCATGTCGTCCTCGTTCCAGACGATGGCCTGCATGGTCACCAGGTCGACGACGCCCTTAAAGCGCTCCTCGGCCCCGATGGGTACCTGCAACGGGATCGACTTGCTGCCCAGCTTCTCCTCCACGTCCTTCACGACGGCAAAGAAGTCGGCTCCCGAGCGGTCCATCTTATTGACGAACCCGATCCGGGGCACCTTATAGTTATTGGCCAGGCGCCAGTTAGTTTCCGACTGCGGCTCTACACCGGAAACGGCACAGAATAGGAACACCAGACCGTCCAGCACACGCAGGGAACGGTTCACCTCTACGGTGAAGTCCACGTGGCCCGGGGTATCGATGATGTTGAAGATGTACTGCTGGTCCTTCCAACTCCAGTTGGTGTGGGTGGCGGCCGAGGTGATGGTGATGCCCCGCTCCTGCTCCTGCTCCATCCAGTCCATGGTAGCGGCACCGTCGTGCACCTCGCCGATCTTGTGGCTGATACCGGTGTAGTAGAGGATGCGCTCGGTAGTGGTGGTCTTGCCCGCGTCGATGTGGGCGGCGATACCGATGTTGCGGGTATATTTCAGATCCGTTGCCATGGCAGGGGGGGATGTTTAGAATTGAAAATGTTGGATTGAGAATTGAAAACTGTCAATTCTACCGTCCGTAGTGGGCGAAGGCACGGTTGGATTCGGCCATCTTATGGGTCTCCTCCTTCCGCTTCACGGCCAGGCCCTCGTTGCGACTGGCGGCCAGTAGTTCGGCGGCGAGTTTCTCGGCAAAGCCCTTACCACTGCGCTGGCGGGCGAAGCGAATGAGCCACTTCATCCCGATGCTCATCTTGCGCTTACCGCGGATCTCGGTGGGGATCTGGAAGGTGGCGCCCCCGATCCGGCGACTGCGCACTTCCACCTGCGGCATGGCGTTGTTCACGGCCCGTTTCCAGACTTCGTACTCGTCGATCTCCTCGTTGGCGACCCGTTCCTTAATGATGTCCATGGCACCGTAGAAGACCGCGAAGGCCGTACTCTTCTTGCCGGAATACATCAGGTTATTGACGAACTGGGTGACCAGCGTATCGCCGTAACGGGGGTCCGGAGTGACGATCCGGAGTTTTGGTTTTCTTTTACGCATAATTGCTTGGCTTCAGATGGTCGTCAGCGACCGGTGGGCACTCATTCGGAAGCGGCCCGTCTTACTATTTGGTTATTTTTTGGGGCGCTTCGCACCGTACTTCGAGCGGGCCTGCTTACGGTCGGAGACGCCGGCGGTATCCAGGGCTCCGCGAACGATGGTGTAGCGTACGCCGGGCAGGTCCTTTACCCGTCCGCCGCGGATCAGCACGATGCTGTGCTCCTGCAGGTTGTGGCCCTCGCCGGGGATGTAGGCGATCACTTCGATTCCGTTGGTCAGCCGCACCTTGGCTACTTTCCGCAGGGCCGAGTTCGGCTTCTTCGGGGTAGTGGTGTAGACGCGGGTACACACGCCGCGCTTCTGCGGGCAGGCGTCCAGGGCACGGGACTTACTGGTCTCTTTGATCTGCTTGCGGCCCTTCCGCACGAGTTGGTTAATTGTAGGCATACGTTTTCTTTGCTTTACGAACGCTTTTTAAATCACCAGAGGCCTACCTCCTGAAAAAGCGAGCACAAAGGTACTCTTTTCTTTTTACTTATCCTAACCGTAATCCCGCTGCGGGTTGGTTTTTTTGCGGCGGAGCGCGGGTGCAGGGCTAGTGGGAAGAATCGAGGCAGTGAAGAATCGGGGGGAAAGGAGAATCAGGGGTGATTTACGATTTACGATTTACGATTTACGATTTACGATTTACGATTTACCGCGAATGATTGCGTGGGGGAAAAGTTTTTGCTGCAGGAATACAGTTGCCGCGCTGGCACCTCAAAACCGGGATATAGGAGTAACTCGCTTAGACTAGTGGTTCGCTGGGGGGATGACTGTGATGAAAAATACTTGCTACTACGGGACGTCAGCCTAGCCGTGCTGTTAGCGGGCTAATGAGATCGCGACGAACGCGCTTGGATTAGCGGTTTGCAAAAAAAAAATGAGCGGAGGAGTAGGTTCTGCTACGGGAATACGGTTGTTGGGCTGGTACCGGGGAAGCGAGTTAAGCCGATTACGGTTACTTCAGCGAATGGCGGTGAGAAAACTAAACAGAGGATATTCCTTGCTCCGGGAAGGCATGTGCCGCACTAGCAACCGTTTCCCGGCCCCGGAGGGGTCGTCTTTAATTCCGGGGGGAGCAGGGAGGGCGTAGCCCGACCGAAGGAATTGAGACAAGCGTACTACGTTCACGGTAAACGGGGTCGGGGACGGGGACGGGGACGGGGACGGGGACGGGGACGGAAATTGGCACCGAATAACAATCCGTACTCCTCTTCCCGGCCCCGGAGGGGTCGTCTTTATTTCCGGGGGGAGCAGGGAGGGCGCAGCCCGACCGTAAGAAATTGAGACAAGCGTACTACGTTCACGGTAAACGGAGACGGAGACGGGGACGGGGACGGGGACGGAAATTGGCACCGAATAACAATCCGTACTCCTCTTCCCGGCCCCGGAGGGGTCGTCTTTATTTCCGGGGGGAGCAGGGAGGGCGCAGCCCGACCGTAGCCCTCCGAAGCATTTTCGCTTCCCCAACCGCTCCGCACCCGCGTCCGCGCCCTAGAATGTATCCCCGAAGAGACTGTCCACGAACGCCCGTTTGTTGAACACCTGCAGATGCTCGATGCCCTCTCCCACCCCGATGTAGCGGATGGGTACCCGGAATTGGTCGGTGATACCGATGGCCACGCCCCCCTTGGCGGTCCCGTCCAGCTTGGTGAGGGCCAGGGAAGTGACGTCAGTGGCTTCGGTGAACGCCCTGGCCTGCTCGATGGCGTTCTGCCCGGTGGTGGCGTCCAGGACCAGCAGCACCTGGTGGGGGGCCCCGGGCAGGGCCTTGGTAACGGAGCGCTTGATCTTGGAGAGCTCCTTCATCAGGTTGAACTTCGTGTGCAGGCGCCCGGCGGTATCGATGATGGCCACGTCGCAGTTGTTCTTGCGGGCGTAATCCACCGTCTCGTAGGCCACGGCGGCGGGGTCGGTATTCATGCCCTTGCTGTAGAAGTCGCAGCCCACCCGCTCGGCCCAGATGCCCAGTTGGTCGACGGCGGCGGCACGGAAAGTATCGGCCGCCCCGAGTACCACTTTATGGCCGCGCTGCTTGTACTGGTGGGCGATCTTACCGATGGTGGTGGTCTTGCCCACTCCGTTCACCCCAACTACGAGGATGACGGCGGGCTCACCGCTTTCGTGGGGGGGCAGCTCGTAGTCGTCGAAGTCCTGCTCGTTCTGCTCGGCCAGCAGGTTGACGATCTCGTCGCGCAGGATGTGATTGAGTTCGCTGGTGTTCAGGTAGCGGTCTTCGGCGACCCGGGCCTCGATGCGCTCGATGATTTTGATGGTCGTATCGAGCCCGACGTCACTGCTGATGAGCACGTTTTCGAGCTCATCGAGCACCTCTTCGTCCACCCGATCTTTGCCCGCGACGGCCCGACCGAGTTTGTTGAAGAATCCCTGTTTGGTCTTCTCCATTCCCTTGTCCAGGTCCTCCTTTTTCTCGGGGGTGAAAAATTTCTTGAAAAAACTCATACATCCGTGGCTTTGGGCCGCGAAGGTACGGCGTTACCGACGTCTCAGAAGCTGGGGCAACCGCAGCCGGGGGATTCGGCCTACCTCGGGCTCGGGTAGGTGCTGAATGATGAATTCCGGCAGTTGCCGCAAGTTATCCAGCAAACTGTGGTGGGGGCAGGCCGACAGCTGGGCGTAGGAGGCGCGGCCATTGCAGACCGCCAGATTGAAGTGAACCCGGGCGGCACTGGCCAGCCGGAGGAGATCGGGAAGGTCAAAGGCCGAAAAACTGAGGTGAGGCCGTAGCGCGAGACCGGCGTTTTCCTGGGCCAGCCTGACGGGATTGTCCTCCCGCTCATCCCAGTGGGTAATGACTTCCTGTACCGTTCCTTCCTCGTCCACCGTCCACTGCAGTCGGCGCAGTAGAATCAGGGTCTGCTCGCGATCGTAGTCGCTAAGCAGGCAGATACGGACGCCCCGTTTGCGGAGCCAGCGGAAGGACGCTTCCACCCCCGGGAGGGGTTCGACCGATGCGGTGGCCAGAAAGCGCTCCATACCCTCCTGCACCGACACGCACATGTCGTTCAGCCGGAAAATAGCCAGTCGTAGATGCCCATCCGCGGCGGGGGTCGTAATCTGCGTCATCGGTACCGTAAGCTCGCTAATCCGTCATAATCAACAACTTAGCAACTACGAAAGTATGCCCGACGTTGCGCCCCGATAGTATTACTACCGATAATTAATATAGACTTAATATTCCCCACCCCATATGGTAACCCTAGCTTACAAACCCTTAATATTGCCGCTGCGTTACTCTCTAGTATGAAACAGAAAGGGCTGGCCACGGCGGGGATTCTCCACCACACGATTCACCGTCGCGAGGATACCCGGGAGTGGATGGTGTTCATCCACGGGGCCGGCGGAAGCTCCATCACCTGGAAGCACCAGGTCAGGGCGTTCAAGCCCTTTTTCAACCTGTTGCTCATCGATATGCGCGACCACGGCTACAGTAAGGACCTGGAGCCGGAGTACAGCAGTTACGACTTCGATATCGTGACCGACGACGTACTGCGCACCATCGACTACGTCGGGGTTGAGCGGGCCCACTTTTTATCCCTGTCCCTGGGTAGCATCGTGCTACAGCGACTCTACGATCGCCGTCCCGACCTGATTGAGTCCATGATCATGGCCGGTGGGGTGTTCAAGGCCGACTGGAAGATCCGCCTGTTCGCCCACAGCGGGAAGTTCCTGAGCTACTTCGTTCCCTTCCGCTGGATCTACGACACCTTCATCATGATCGTACTGCCGCGGGAGAACCACGCCCCCAGTCGCCGACTGTACCGTCTGCAGAGTAAGAAACTAACCCCGACCGAATTTCTGAAGTGGTTGGGCCTGTACCGCGATTTTTTCGCTATCGTGAAACGCTTCTACCGCCGTAAGCTGCGTACCTCCAGTCTGATCGTAATGGGGGGCCAGGACCACGTCTTCCTGGAAGCCGCCCGGCGCTTCACCGCCAAACAGGCCCACCACGCCGAACTGGTCGTACTGGAGGGATGCGGCCACCTCTGTAACCTGGAGGAAGTGCAGCGATTCAACGACGCGGTGCTGAAGTGGCTGGGAAAGCCGATTACCCCGAAACCCGCCTAACGCAAATTCCGCGCTCCCTGCACGAGCAAATTCACCTCGTTGTTGAGCACCTCCACGAAGCCGCGGTCGATGCTGAAGGTCAGGCTCTTATTCGCCGCGCTATCCTTGGCCATACCGCTGGTCTCCTCGTTGTAGTAGCTGTATTCTCCGGAGGAGGTAACCATCGTAACGCGACCGGCGGTCAGGCTGGACACCAGGGGGGCGTGGTTGTCGAGCAACTGGAAGCTTCCGTCCGTGCCGGGCAGGGCTACTTTGGCTACGTTGCCGGTAAAGATGGTGCGGTCGGGGGTGAGGACGGATATTTTCATGGGAGGGGGTGGTTTAGGGGGTAGGACGCGCTGCGCGCTCTATAGGGGGTAGGGGATAGGGGGTAGCTCTACCCCCTATCCCCTACCCGACTACTCACGCTACCGCGGCGAGCTGCTTGTCTCCCTTGGCGATGGCATCCTCGATCGTACCGACCAGGTTGAAGGCGTCTTCGGGGTATTTGTCCACTTCGCCATCGATGATCATATTGAAGCCCTTGATGGTATCCTTGATGTCGACGAAGACCCCCTTGAGGCCGGTGAATTGTTCGGCCACGTGGAAGGGCTGGCTGAGGAAGCGCTGTACCCGGCGCGCGCGGCTGACGACCAGTTTATCCTCCTCGCTGAGTTCGTCGAGACCGAGGATGGCAATGATGTCGAGGAGCTCGTTATAGCGGGCCAGAATATTGATGACGCGCTGGGCCGTGTTGTAGTGCTCCTCCCCGATAATAGCGGGATCGAGGATCCGGCTGGTGCTATCGAGTGGGTCCACCGCGGGGTAAATCCCCTGGCTGGCGATCTTCCGGTTGAGTACCGTAGTGGCGTCGAGGTGGGCGAAGGTGGTGGCGGGAGCGGGGTCGGTCAGGTCATCCGCCGGCACGTAAACGGCCTGTACGGAGGTGATCGATCCGCGCTTGGTGGAGGTGATTCGTTCCTGCATCAGTCCCATCTCGGTGGCCAGCGTCGGCTGGTAGCCTACCGCCGAGGGCATCCGTCCGAGGAGGGCGGACACTTCCGAGCCCGCCTGGGTGAAGCGGAAAATGTTATCGACGAAGAAAAGGATATCCCGGCCGCCCGTCGGGTCGCTGAGGTCGCCGTCGCGGTAGTACTCGGCGATGGTCAGTCCGGAGAGCGCCACGCGGGCCCGGGCTCCGGGGGGCTCGTTCATCTGTCCGAAGACGAAGGTGGCCTTGGAGTCTTCCAACTCCTGCATGTCGACCTTGCTCAGATCCCAGCCGCCCTTTTCCATGTCTTCCATGAAGTCGTGGCCGTACTTGATGATCCCGGCTTCGAGCATCTCGCGCAGCAGGTCATTGCCCTCGCGGGTACGCTCCCCTACCCCGGCGAATACCGAAATACCGTCGTAGCCCTTAGCGATATTGTTAATCAGCTCCTGGATGAGTACCGTCTTTCCTACCCCGGCACCGCCGAAGAGGCCGATCTTTCCACCCTTCGTGTAGGGTTCGATCAGGTCGATCACCTTGATACCGGTGAAGAGCGGCTCCCGATCGGTGGCCAGGTTCTCAAACATGGGGGCATCGGCGTGGATAGGCCGGGCATCATCCCCCTTTGGGACGGCGGGCATACCGTCGATGGGCTCGCCTACGACGTTGAAGAGTCGCCCCTTGATGGCCTTGCCGATCGGCATGGCGATGGCCTTACCGGTATCGACCACGTCCAGTCCCCGCTTCAGTCCGTCGGTAGCGTCCATGGCGATGGTCCGCACCGCATCCTCCCCGAGGTGCTGCTGTACTTCCAGGACGAGGGTCTCCCCGCTTTCGCGCTGGATCTCCAGGGCGTTCAGGATAGCGGGCAGCTCGCTGCCCTCGGCGGCGAAGGAAACGTCGACGACGGGGCCGATTACCTGCTTGACTTTACCAATGTTGGCCATTGCGGGAAACTTCTTGAGTGACGGTAGGGGGTTATAATGGAGCCGCAAAAGTACAAAAGGATTTTGAATTTTGAACGGTCGCCCGACATCGAATAGAATCCGCTACCTTGGGTGCCCGCCATGCCCTACCGTAAGTCGATCCTTTACCGCGCCGGCCGCTACGTGACCCAGTTGCTGATCCGGGAGTTGCCGCCCGACCGCGTCTTTCATAATCTGCACCATACGATCAACGTCACCCAGGGGGCCCTCAAGATCGGACGTGCCGAGCAACTCGGGCCGGAAGAACTGGAGATCGTGGTGCTCGCCGCCTGGTTTCACGACACCGGGCATATCCGGGCCTACACCGGCCACGAAGCCCACAGTATACGCATCGCGGAAGCCTGGCTCGAACGGGTCGCCTACCCCCCGGAAAAGCGAGATCGTGTACTGAGCTGCATCGCCGCCACCGTCATGCCCCAACGACCCCGTAATAAACTGGAGGAGGTCATCTGTGACGCCGACCTCTACCACCTCAGCTTTTCCACCTACGACCACTACCAGGAGATGCTACGGGAGGAGTGGCGACGCGAACTCGGTATCGATATGACGGATGAGGAATGGCACCGCCGTAACACGAAGTTCCTAACTTCCCACCGCTACTTCACCCGCTACGGCCGCGAAAAGCTCGAATGCCGCAAGAGTACCTCATGAACGCAACCCCCTGGCTACTGCTGCACCCGACCGACAAGCTCGTCGTGGCCCTGCAAGACCTGACCGCAGGAACGACCGTTCGGCTAGGACAGAGCAGTATCGAACTCAAACAGACCATACCGGCCAAGCATAAATTCACCCGCTACGACCTGGAGCGCGGAGCGGACCTCACGATGTACGGCGTGCTGGTTGGCCGCACCCTGGAGGCCCTGCCCGCCGGCAGCCTCGTCACGACCGAAAACATTGTCCACGCCGCCGCCAGCTATGCCGACCGCCGTGAACAAGCCGCGTGGTCCCCCCCCGACGTCGACCGCTGGCGCCGCCGCACCTTCGCCGGCTACCCACGCCCCGACGGACAGGCCGGTACGGCCAATTTTTGGCTGGTCGTCCCGCTGGTCTTCTGCGAGAACCGCAACCTCGATCTGCTGCAGGAAACCTTGCTCAAGCCGCTCGGCTATCACCGCCGCCGGGAGGGGCCGTTGGACATCAGCCCTCTGATCGCTGCCTATCGGGAAGGAAGGGACCTGCAAGAAGTCAACCTGAACGATCGCCACCGGGCCGAAAAAGACAACCGCCTCTTCCCCCACGTCGACGGCATCAAGTTCCTCCGCCACGAGGGTGGCTGCGGGGGGACGCGGGAGGATGCGCAACGCCTTTGCCGCCTGCTGGCCGCCTACATCGCCCACCCCAACGTCGGCGGGGCCACGGTACTGAGTCTGGGCTGCCAGAATGCCCAGATCGCCATGCTACAAAACGCACTGGCAGAATATCCGGGAGCCGCCACCAAACCACTCGTCATCCTGGAACAACAGGGTGGTGGTACCGAGGCCGAATTCATGGAACGGGCCGTCCGCAAAACCTTCGCCGGCCTGGCCAAGATCAACGACCACCGCCGCAGCCCCCAGCCCCTGAGCAAGCTGGCCCTCGGACTGGAATGCGGCGGCTCCGACGGCTTTTCCGGCATCTCGGCCAACCCCGTCCTCGGCCAGGTTTCCGATATGCTGGTAGCGTTGGGCGGCAAAGCGATCCTGGCCGAATTTCCCGAGCTGAACGGGGTGGAACAGGAGCTGGTCAACCGCTGCGTATCCGGGCGGGAGGCGGAGAAGTTTACCGCACTTATGCAATCTTACAGCGATGCGGCCCGGGCGGTCGGTTCCGGCTTCGAGAACAACCCCTCCCCCGGCAACATTCGCGACGGCCTAATCACCGACGCCATCAAGTCGGCCGGCGCGGCCCGCAAGGGGGGCAGCTCCCCGGTGGTCGACGTGCTGGACTACCCCGAGCCGGCCACCCGCCCCGGGCTGAGTCTGCTCTGCACCCCCGGCAACGACGTCGAGAGCACCACCGGACTGGCCGGGGCCGGTGCCAACGTGATCGCCTTCACCACCGGGCTGGGTACCCCGACCGGCAACCCCGTAGCCCCAGTGGTCAAGGTATCGAGCAACAATAAACTGGCCGAGCGGATGGGGGATCTGATCGACTTCAACGCCGGCCCCGTCATCACCGGTGAGCTGACGATCGCCGAGGCCGCCGACCAGTTACTGGAGCTACTAATTGCCGTCGCTAGTGGTGAGCTAGAGACGGCCGCCCAACGGCTCGGGCAAGATGATTTTATCCCCTGGAAACGCGGTATATCCCTATGAGTGACCTTCCCCCCCGCATCCTGCAATTTGGTGGCGGCAACTTCGTCCGGGCCTACTTCGACTGGATGGTCGCCCTGCTGAACGAGCGCACCGACTTCCGTGGCGGCGTAGTCGTCGTCAAACCCACCGAGCGTGGTGACTACGCCGAGTTGCGCGAACGGGAGGGACGCTTCCACGTGCTACTGGAAGGCG
>CAZKPE010000127.1:6276-11255 GCA_964554545.1 uncultured Lewinella sp. | reverse complement strand
CAAGCTGCTCGCCTTCTGTAATATTTCCCTGAAGCTCCACCTCGCTGAAGTTGCCGCTTACCGTAATACCGGTGAATTCAGCGCTCAGTTCATCGACCCGGAACCCGCCGTTCGCCAGTTCGAGATCGGCGGAGCCGGTGAGGCGGTCGACCTTGATGTGGGTAAACTTGCCCTCCCCCTCTACGGAGCCGAGGCAGTCCACCACGAACTCGGAATTATGGCTATCCCCAATATATAGTGCGGTGAGCCCTTCCATCCGAAGTTTAGTGAATCGGCCTTCACAGAAGTAGTCCAATCCGGTCTCTATGCGGAAACCCCCATTATTGCTCCTGATCCGGGCATCCTGCGTAGTTCCGAATGCGTAGTCGCCGAAACGATCTTCGATCTCTATGGAGCCCGTCACGGTGGAGATCTCGTAGTTGCTGTTGTTCGCATCCACCCGCAAGTCACCCGTTTCCGAAGCGACCACTTCGGTGAAGCGGGTTTCCAGGTCCATGGATCCGCTGTCCCTCAATCGCAGTTTCATGTTATTCAGCTTCCCCGTGACCGCCCCGCCCACGGAGCCCAGTTCGATCCGCCCGAAGCGCGCGTCCAGTTTCAGGTCCCCGCTAAGGTTCCCGCCCCGCAAGTCGACGTTGTTCGTCCGCAGAACGACATCGGTCAGCTGGACCGCCTCGTCGATCTCTACGTCCAAGAAGCGGCTCTCCACGATCAACTCGGGTACCACGGGCAGGTAAATGGTGGTGGCAATATCGATTTTGCGTACGTCACGGATCTTATCCCCATTCCGGAAGGTCAGGTTGATCCGGTTATTATTCTGGTTCCAGTTCCGGATGTCGGCCAGCCCGCCCGAGATCGTCACGGCATCCCGCGATTCATCGAAGGTGATCATCACTTTCGCCAGCAGCGCCTCGGCGTCCTCCTGCCGCCTGGCCTCGATGTCGACCCGGGTCAGAACCCGGATCCGCCCGTCCGTGCTCGGGAGCACGCTCACCGGGCCGCGGTTCTGCTTCAGGGTCACCCGCTCCTTGGCCGGAAAGGATTCCTCGAAGGTTCGGCTCGCCGTTTGGGCGACGACGCAGGTGCCGAAAAGGACCAGAAAAAGGGGGAAGCTAAATCTCACGGGTCGGGATAGGTAGGTCATACTGTTTGCGTTGTTTTAATTCACGTTCCAATTGTCGGAGTAGCTCGAGTTCGAGCTCGTACAACCGCAGCAGGCTCGACACCAGCCGCTCGTCCTCGCCGTAGACTGGCAGGTCGGTCAGGAATTCGGTACGGAGGGAATCTAGGAGGGCAAACTCCCGGAAGTAGGGGGCGTAGTCCCGCCGGTCGAGGCGGTCCAGCCCGACGGAGCGCTCCCTGTCCCGGACATCCGCCCGCAACTGCCGTTCCCGCGCGCCGAGCTCGGGGGATAAGTCGGCCAGACTGCGGGGCACGGGCTCTTCCCATTCCGCACCCGCCCCCCCGGTCAGGAAGACCGCGACTGAGATGACCACGGCGGCGGCCGCCGCGGCGTAGCCGAGGTACAGCCTGCGCCGCTTCCCGCCGGCCCGACGGGCGCCGATCCGTTCGTGGGTGGCGTTCCATATCCAGTCGGCGGCGAAGGGTTCTACCCGATCGAGTTCGTCCCGCCGCTCGCGTATTTGGCGTTCCAGTTCATCCATTGCACTTCGATTTGGTCTGCAGGGCTTCCCGCAGCAGGTGTTTGGCACGCCAGTACTGGGATTTGACGGTCCCCAGCGACACGCCGAGTATATCCGCGATTTCCGTTTGCCGGTACCCTTCCAGCAGATGCAGCGTCAGCACTACCCGGCTCCCCTCGGGTAAGGCGAGGATGGCCCGGTGCACCTCTCCCATATCCGTTGGTTGCGCCGATTGGGTCGTGATCGCGGCCGAGAAGTCGTGCTCCTGGGGATCGAAAAGTAGCGGCCGCTCCCGCCGCAGGTACCCCAACGCCAGGTTGATAGCGATCCGCTTGATCCAGGTACGCACAGCCGAGCTCCCGCGAAATTGCCTCAGCCTGAGGTGGACGCTCACGAAGCATTCCTGGGTCAAATCCTCGGCCTCCGCCCGATCGCCCGTCATCCGGAGTAGCAGGTGGTAGACCCCGCCGACTTCCCGCCGGTAAAGCTCAGCGAAGGCACCGCTTTCGCTACGCAGACAGCGCTCTACGAGGTCGTCTTCCGGGCCGTCGGGCATGTGTAGTCGGGTGAGTGCGATACTGCTTGGAGTACAGGATATACGAAAGGTTGGAAAACGAAGGGAGAATTTTCCCAACCTCCCCAATTACACCCTGCTCCGTCTAGCGGACCACGACCACCGTCCCCCACTCCTCCCGCTCTACCCCCACCACGTCCTCGTACCGCAAGCTATACACGAAGCTACTCCCATTCATCCGGCTGCCGCCGACCTCCCCGTCCCAGTTCAGGGGGCTGCCGGGTAGGCCGAAGCCGTCGGTCTGCTCGTGGACCAAGCTGCCCCAGCGGTTGTAGATGCGGAAATCGGTAATGCGGGTAACGCCCACGCGCGGGAATACGGCCAGCCGGTCATTGTGGCCGTCGCCGTTGGGGCTGAAGGCATTGGGTACGTACACCGCCGTTCCGGGTACGAAGACGCCGATGCTGACCGTATCGCTGGCCGTGCAGGGGCCGTCGGCGACGTTGATCACGAAGTCGGTATCGTCGGTCGGGGCGGCCCAGGGACTCACCACGGTGTCGTTTTGCAGGAAGTTTCCGTACGTCCACCGCACCTGCGCCCGCGCCCGGTTCAGCTGCGTCAGGAGGCGGATGCTGTCGCCGATCTCGATGACGGTATCGGGGCGGACCTTCACCATCAGGGGCACGACGGCGGCCACGTCCACCGCGAAGCTAGTATCGCAGCCGCTCGGGCTCACTACCTCTACGACGTACCGGTCGGGGACACTCAACTGGTAGCGGCTTTCCCCTTCCCGGTAGTAGCCGTCGCCGTACACGGAGATCAGGTCCCGCGGGTTTTCGGTGAATACGTCCAGGTCGAGTTCGTCCCCCGGCTGGCAACGTTCGTCGGTCACCACCGAACTGACCTGGGGCCATTCCCTACGGTCGACGGTCACGGCGGCGGTATCGTAGCAGAGGCCGTCAAAGCCGACGGTCAGAATCGCCTCCATCGCCCCGCTGTTTTCGTAGAAGTGGGTGGGATTCAAGTCGGTCAGCGGCGGGCTTCCGTCCCCCGGGTCGAGGCGGTAGCTGCTGGCCAGGGCATAATCCCCCAGGAAGGTGAATTGCACGGGGGCGGGGCCGCAGGTGGAAGCGTCATAGGAAGCTTGCAGCTCGAAATCGGGAGTGGCCCGCACGAAAACCTCGGCCTGGGTGGTATCCGTACACCCCTGGGAATTCGTAGCAATTAGCAACGGGGCAAAACTGCCGCCCTGCCGGAAGACGTGGATCACCGAACAACCGTCACCGATCTCTCCGTCGCCGAACTGCCAGCGACAGGAGCTGGCCCCCACCGAAGCACTGTTCAGCGTGATCGGTTGGCGGGCACAGGCACTATCCACGGGGAGTGCCACCGCCTCGGGTCGGTTAACTACGCTTATCCGTGCGATGGAATCGAAACTGCAGCCTTCGCGGTCGGTCACCCGGTAGCGTAGGGCGTAAGTGGTATCGGGGGTGAGGTAGGCGTGGGTGCCGGTCGACAGTCGGGTGCTGTCGCCATCGCCGAACCAGAGCAGGGCGTTGGTCTCAGCCGTCTCCAGGCGGTAATCGAAGGGGGTCGCGGGACAGGCCACCGCGGGTGTGATCAGCCTGGCCACCGGATCGGGCCGCACCGTCACGCTCCAGCGCGTACTGTCGTAGCCACAGCCGTAGGCGTACTGGGTGAAGCCATAGGTACCCGCCCTCGTGAAGGACCGCCGCAGCGTATCCCCCTCCAGCCGGGCCCCGTCGTCGAAAACATAGGAAGTCGCCGCCCCGGGAGTGGAGATATCGACCGCTACCAACTCCTGCCCGATGCAGAGCAGGGTGTCGGTGAAGCTCAGCAGGGCGTTGACGTCGGTCGGGTTGACGGTCACCTCCACCGACGTCCGGTCAGTCGCACACGCATTGCCGGCCGTCAGCGTGATGGTCAGGGTTCGGGGGTCGTCGCCGGTGACGGGATTCAGGATGGGCGGCTGGAAGCTTGAAAAGCGGTCCCCGTCGGAGGTTTCCCAGAGGGACTGGCTCAGGGTACCGGTACTGATGTTGGTCAGTTGCAGGTCGCCCCCGCTGCAGGGGTCGGTGTAGACGATACCGATGTCGGCTACGGGATTGGCGCGCACCAGCAACGGGAAGGTGTCGGTGGCGTTCCCGCAGGCCCCGAGGGTCTCCAGGGTGACCTGGTACAGGGTATCCTCCACCGGGGTCGGAAAGGCGTAGGTGCCCGGCGCCCGCCCGACGAAGGTGTCCTGACCGATCCGCCAGCGGTAGTCCACGGCCTGTCCGTCGGGGCCGGGGCCGCCGAGCAGGCTGAAGTCGACGGTCTCTCCCGGACAAATACTATCCGCCGAAGCCGCGATCCGGGCCGGGGCGGGGGTTTCGAAGACATCGATACGCCGGTTGACCGGGGGGGAAGCGCAGAGTACGGAGCCATCCACCGAATCGATGCGGTAGCCGGCCAGGGCAATGTCGTAGGTGCCGGGGGTGGCGAAGGCCGCGCAGAGCGTAGTGGAGTCGCCGCGCTGCCCCCCACCCGACCAGGCGTAGCTGTCAGCGGGGCTACCGACGGCCTCCAGGGTCACGCAGTCGCCGCCGGCACAGCCGACCGAGTCGCCTACGATGCGCAACTGGGGCTGGGGGCGGAGATCGACCGTAACGGCATCCCGGTTGCAGCCCTTCGGTAGGGAGGCCACCTCGTAGGTGAAGACGTAGCGATCCGGGGCGGCCCCCGCCAGATCTACGGTTCCGTTGGCGACGGGTAGCGGACCGGACCAATCGCCCCCACTGGACGGAGTCGTGGCGGGTAAG
>CAZKPE010000127.1:2677-6176 GCA_964554545.1 uncultured Lewinella sp. | reverse complement strand
GACGGGTAGCGGACCGGACCAATCGCCCCCACTGGACGGAGTCGTGGCGGGTAAGGTGAGTACGGAAGCCGTATCGCATAGTGCAATACGATTTCGGGCCAGTCGCACACCGTCGCCTGCCGCCACGGTGACGACCACTTCGTCGCGGTCCTCGCAGATGTCGCCGCCCACCGTCAGCGTATAAGTGTATTGGCCGGGGGAGAGGGCGCTGGGGTCCAGCATTCCGGTGGAGGTTATGCTCGTCCCCGTCCAGCTACCCGCCTGCCCGGTGCCGAGTACGAAGGGGGCCGAACCGCCACAGATGGTGGTGTCCGCGCCGGCGTTCGCCTCGATGATCTCGGTAATGCGTACGAGCAGCGTGTCTTCGGCGAAGCAGCGGTCGACCAGACGGCTATCACTGTAGCGCAGAATGACGGTGTCCGTCTCCCCAACCTCAAGCCGGCTGGGTTGGTAGCGCCCCGCGGCTGCGTCGGTGATGCCCCGGCCACGGAAATCGACGACGGCGTCGATGGGCGAAAAGGTCAGCCCCGGCAGGTAGTCCGCCAGGGTGATGATCTGATCCGAGCGACAGAGTTCAATGGGGGGTCCGGCTTTGACTTCGGGTTCGGGGACCACGGTAGCCAGCACGCTACCTACCTCCCGGCAACCGGTGGTCGGATTGTCGACGGCGTAGGCCAAAGTGTAGGTGCCCACGTCCAGTTCGGCCGGGTCGAAAGAGTAGGCGGCCGCGTCGGTACCCGGTCCACTCAGTACCCCGCCGGACGGTTCGAAGGAGAGCGGCTGGGGTTCGGCACTTCGACAAATGAAGAAGTCCGTCGGGACCTGCAACTGAGAGCCGGTAATGGTGTAAGAAAAGCTTAGCTCCCGCGCGCAGTCGCCGAAGCCCAGGGTGTAGGCGAGGGTATAGTCCCCGGGGGCGGCGGTCAGATCCAGGAATGCGTCTTCCCCTTCCACGATCAGGGCGGGAGAGAAGGCCCAGCTGCCGCCGGGGTCCGACACCTCGATGGGAACGCGGGCCGTGTCGGGACAAAATTCGCTGTCAGCGGCCGGGGAAATCAGAGCGGGCTGTACCGGCTCAGTCACCAAAATGGTATCGTAGGCGATCAGCTCGCCGCAGTCGGTCGACTTCTCCGCGCGAATGGCGTAGGGCGCGGCGCGGCTGTTCATGGTGAAGGGGAAGTTCCTCACCCGCTCCCCGTCGATGAAGTAGCGGGTATCGGGGTCGACGACCGGCAACGGAGTGTAGGCGAGTCGGGAGCAGGCGTCCGGCTGGGGGTCCAGCTCCAGACCTTCCGCCTCGAGGACCTCGACGGTAAAGGACTGCTCGGTGTAGAGCCCGCAGTTGGTGTTCGTCCCCCGCAGTGTGAAGGTATACGTACCGGGGGCGGTGAAGGTGGCCCGGGTGTTCTTGCGGTTCCGCCGTTCGATGGTGACGCCGGAGGTGGGAAAGACCGACCAGCTTTCATCGGTGGTGCCGCTGGTGCCGTTGCCGAGCAGTTTGATCGTTTCCTCTCCGTTGAGGCAGACCCGGTAGGGATCAGCGAAGCCGGCCACCAGGTTCGAGTCGGGGGCGGCCTCAACCGTCGGCGTTTCGATGACACGGATTTTTTTTGTCACCTGCGTACTGCCGCAGTCGTTGGTGGCCCGTAGTCGGATGTCGAACTCCCCTACCTCGGTGGGAATGAAACTGGTGGTCGCGGTAGTATCGATCGTTCCATCCGGCAGCGTCCATTCGTAGCGCATACTCAGGTCGTTGCCGGGGCAGGTGCTATTGTTCAGGGCGATGGGCTGGCCGACGCAGTAGGTTTCCCGGGAGGCGTCGAACTTAGGTTCGGGGGGCTTGCGGTAGATGATCTTGCGGGCGATGTTCTCCGTGGTCCCGTCCGTATACAGGGCCTCCAACTCAATGCTGAAGCGCAGACCGATGTCGAAGCCGAAGATGGGATAATTGCAGGTCTCGGTCAGCCGTCGGCTCGGGTATACGTGGGTCTGCTGCAGCTTCGACGCATCCGTTATCTCCACGGCTCCCCCCGGGGTGTCGTCCCAGATCAGCCGGATCCGCTCGAATGATTTATCGGGATTGGGCTGAATGTCGATGATAACGACGCTGTCCTCGATGCACATAAAGAAATCCCCCTGCACGAAGTCAAACGAGAGGTTCTCCTGCGCAAACAGCGAGGAAGCCAGCAAAAGCGGCAGACCGCCCAGCAGGCAGCGGCGAAGGAAGTCGGGGCGTGTCATTCAGTGTGTTTGGGGCAGTGAGGATGCCGCTTATCCGGAAAGGCAAAACCGTAAATACCCGAAAGGTAAATGTTGTAACCCGAAAGCGGGCCCCGCCCGCCCTAAATCTTTTCCCGCCGTAGCTTGCCACCAAAGCCCCACCCCGTGACCGTCGCCGATCTCGACCCCGCCGAATACGCCCCCTTTTACGCCAACTACATCCTTCAGGTACCCGCCGGTCTGGACCCCGTCCGTGCACTGGCCGACAGCGGCAGCCAACTGACCGACCACCTGAATAAACTGAATCCCGTGGACCACGACTACGCCTACGCCCCGGGCAAATGGACGGTCCGGGAGGCGCTGCAGCACGTCATTGATACGGAGCGCATCTTTGGCTACCGTATTTTACGGCTCGGTCGGCGGGACGGCACCCCCCTGCCCGGTTTCGAACAAAACGACTATGCCGATCGGGCCCGCGTTGATCACCGCCCCGTCGCCGGGATGATCGAGGAGTTCGCGTTGCTGCGTCGGGGCACCCGTTTGCTGGTGGAGAGTCTATCGGACGGGGACCTCACCTTCGTAGGCACCGCCAGTGGTGCGGCAATTTCCACCCGGGCCATGGCCTACATTGCCGCCGGCCACGTGTACCACCACGTCGAACTGTATCGTTCCCGTTACGCCCGAACCGCCTGATCCCCTTGTTGCGATACCCCCTCTTTCTCCTGCTGCTGACCCTCCCCCTCCTTGCCACCGCCACCGGGTTCGGGGAGCGACTGCGGATGCTGTACCCGGAAACGGACCCGGCCACCGAAGCCGAGCGAACCTACCTCAATAAGCAATTCACTAATCTCTTCGCCCAGCTGCGGTACACGGACAAGCTTGGAGGAAAGTCCGCCAGTCGGCAACTCGCCGGTATACGTAGCCGGCTGCGCCGGGACTTGCTGCTGTTCTACAATCCGGACGCCGAACTAGGGGACGCCTTCCGCCTGGGGGCTTACAACGACCTCACCGCCGCCCTCCTCCACGCCCTCATCCTGGACGAGTTCGGTATCTCCTACACAACCTACGTCGATCACTGGGAGTGCCTGATCATCACGAAAACGGGGGATGTACCTGGCGTACTGGCCGCCCCGGGTAGCATTCGGCACACCCCCGCCCGGGAGGAGACCTACCGGCGGGAGTACCTGAACGTCCTGCGTAAGGTGCTGCCCGAACCCCTTACTCAACTCTCGGATAGCGGTGCCGATTCGGTCTTCTACCGCTACCATTACATACCCAC
>CAZKPE010000127.1:0-2577 GCA_964554545.1 uncultured Lewinella sp. | reverse complement strand
TGCGCCGGAGCTACGCCGACCCCGGTGAGCTCGTCGACCGGGCGGAAGCGGCCGCCGTTCGCTATCCCTTCCTGCGCGGTTCCGACCGTTACGCCGACATCGTACTCCGCGAGGCCGCCCTGGAAGTGCGCGATCTCTTCGCGGTTGAACGGGTAAATGATGCCCTGGATGCCCTCGGCAACTTCCGCCGCCAGCTATCCGCCATCCCCAACGGCAACGACCGCCGGCTCTGGACCCTCACGGCCTTCGTCGCCGCCAGCAATTACTACTTCCAACGGGAAGACTACGCCCCGGCCCGCGCCTACGTGGCCGAAGCCCTCCGCCACGACCCCAACAACGATTACCTGCTACACCAGCGCGATCTGCTGGCTCGCTACTGAACGGTTTCTTCCCGCTCCAGCAGAGCCTGAACGGAAGCGTCGAACTCTTCCCTGAACGCCGCATACTTCGAGGTCGCCGGCCCGTTGAAGCCGGTGTGGATGCGCTGCACCCGGTTATCGCGGTCCACGAACAGCAGGGTGGGAAAGCTAATCACCCGGTTCAGCATCGGCAGGGCGCGGCCGGCCAGCTTCTTATCGCTGCTGCCGGCCAACAGAATAGGCCAGTCCACGTCGAGCTGCTCCCGGTAGCGGCGGATGGCCGCGCGGCTCCGCTCGTCGTTCGGTCCGTACTGCTCGAAGGCCAGTGCGACCACCTGTAGGTCCTTCGTGTTGTTTTCGGCGAGGTACTCCTGCAGGAACTGGGTCTCATCACGGCAGTTGGGGCACCAGGTACCGAAAAGCTGCACCAGCTTAGGGCCTTCCAGTTCGCTCAGTTGTACGACCTCGCCCTCGACGGTGGGGAAGGCCACGTCGAAGGGAACGTCCTCCCGCAGCCGCGTCAGTGCATTCGGGTCGCTGAGTTCGGCGTCTTCGTCGCGCACGGCCGTCCACTCGGCCAGGTAGTGCCGCCCGCTGCGGAAGGTACCGATCAGGCTGCCGTCTTCCCGCAGTAGAGCCTCGAACAGGAAAGCGTGGCTGCCGTCGAATACACTCAGGTACATTTTATCACCCTGCACGGTCCCTTCCAGATAGCGGTAGTCGCCGGTTTCGGTGCGGATGGTACCCCGCAGTTCGTTGCTCTCCTGCCGCAGTTCGGCCACGCCGGGGAAGGGTTCACCGTCGCCACTCCCCGTGAAGGTGACGGCCCATTGCCCGCTCAGGTCGGCCACCGGCGGTTTACGCAGCGGCGTGAAGCGGTAGCCCTTTCCGAAGTAGGCCTTGAAGGGGATGCGGTAGTTATCGCGGTAGTGCACCACCCACACCCCCTCGATCACGTTCTCCTCGTGGTAGGCACTGATGTGGGTGTCGTAGACGGGGAAGTCGATGCGCAGGGTATCCCGTCCCACGCGCTGGTCGCGTCCGGCGGAAATGTGCTCGGCCGGGACCAGGATCTCCTCCTCCCCGTTCTGCATGATAATGTGGAAGGTCGTATCGTCCTCGTACACCACCTCGAAGGTGAAGGGCAACTGACCGTCGGTGACCGCCTCGAACTCCAGGTTCACCTTCTCGGGGATCGGCGCTCCCTTCGGGTTCGGCACAATGGGGTTATACTCCAGTTCCAGGATACCGCGGTAGGGGCCGGGGGGCAACAGCGTGTACCGGTCCTGCACGAACACGCAGCCCGTCAGCAACAACAGTACGATCAGGATGGGCGCCCCGATAGCTATCGGGGCAGGTGCGAAGGGAATGGGTAACTTCATGAATGGAACGAGTGGGTACCGGAAAACGATTCCAAGTGATTACGCACGGGGGGCGAGTTAGTTGCGTATTCACCGCAGAGGACGCTAAGGGTTGCGCAGAGGTATGCGCAGAAGACGCCTCCGTGTTTCCTCGGCGCATACCTCCGCGAAATCCGCGGTGAACTCCTACACCAAAACCACTTGCCTAGTTCCCAGGCCTACCGTACTTTTGCCCTCCAATCCGGTCTCGTAGTACAACGGATAGTATACAGGTTTCCGAAGCCTGCGATGATGGTTCGATTCCATCCGAGACCACCAACCGGCTGAAAATCAGCTTTTACACGGTTCACTCACTCCCGCCGGCGACGCGCTATGTCCATTACCGGCATCTTCCCGCCCCTGCTGCTCGGCCTGTTCATCGCCGGTTTTGCTCTCTGGCTTTACCGGAAGGGGCGCAGGGGTTGGGCCCTGCCGGCCGGACTGCTGGCGGTCGGCATTGTCGTTCTCTCCATTGTTCTTTACCTCGATGATCGCCAGCATCGGCAGGCCCGCCACGACCTGCTCACGCTACTCGACGCGCTGAACGAAGAGGACCTGTACCGCCAGCGCGGGCTGCGCGACGAACGGGAGACGCTCTTTCTGTTCAGTACCGCCAGTCAGGCGCTCTACCGTGGCCGGGCGTACGCCCCCGATCTCATCCCCGCCATCGACTCGGTACTTGGCAGCCTGGCTGACTGGACGGTCAGTAGCCGCAACCTGCCCCAGTGGCGCTCGGGTACCGACTGGGACCGCTCCGTCTTCTTCCTGGCCCACGCCGGGGCGGTGCTCGGCCACTACCAACTGGCCACCAACCGGGA
>CAZKPE010000126.1:0-11366 GCA_964554545.1 uncultured Lewinella sp. | reverse complement strand
TTTACAACGGCGGCCCCGACCACCCCTACCCCCTCGGCACGGTGCAGCTGACCGGAAAGGCGCACTGGACGCGCATCATGGGCGACTACGCCGACCTGAACCTGAGCGAGGAACGGGCCCGGGAAATCCAGCAATACGCCGTGGATTTCTGGTTCACCAGCGAGGACCTGCCCGACAACTTCAACCGCGTCGAGTGGACGGATAAGGGCATCAAGTTCAACTACCGCCCCAATAATCGGGAGAGCCACTTTGAATTCATGGACATGTTCCAGGAGAAGTACCTGGAGCCCCAGGGCTTCACCGACTTCCTGCGCACCACCAAGGGGCTGGAATTCACCTGGCACCAGGCCGGCACCGCCCAGTTCGGCACCGACCCGAAAAAGAGCGTCCTGGATACCAACTGTAAGGCCTGGGACCTGGACAACCTCTACGTCGTCGATGCCAGCTTCCAACCCAGCCAGGGAGCCACCAACCCGACGCTGACCATAATTGCGAATGCGATTCGCGTGGGTGAGCACCTACGTAAGGAGTGGTTCAACGCCGGAGGGGTGAGGCTGGACGACTATCCGCTTTCCGATGGGTACATGGCCGATAGCGCGGCGGCCAACCTGAAGGTGGCGGGCTACCGGGCCGGCGACGACGATAGCTGGGGGGCGTAATACGCAACCTCAGGTTGCGCCGTACGACGCAACTTCCAGTTGCGAAAGAAGCACGCGACTTGCAGCCGCGGTAACCAGTGCCGTACGCCGTACGCTACGCGACTGCAAGTCGCTTCGTCCTGTCGCGACTGCAAGTCGCCTTTTACTATCGCGACTGCAAGTCGCGTTAGCAGTGCATACACCACACCGCCATTTCCGGCGTTAAGGACCAGCGGACTATCTTGCCCGCCCTTAGACACGGCCACTATGACCTTCACCCGCCTTCTACCGTTCTGGCTATGCATTTTCCTCTCCGCCCTACTCGGAGCCCAGGCCACGACCGTGTATACGGAGGCCTGGCGCACCTTCAAGCAGGCCGAAGACCACCAGCAAAAGAACCTGTTGGAGAAGGCCCAGCGGGAGTACGCCGAGGTCGTCGAAATGCTGCTGCCCGTACACCAACCGGAAGCCGAGCTGCTGCGTATACAGTCCGAGTTAAACGTCGCCAAGCTGGCCGTGCGGCTGGGTAAGAGCGACGCCGAGAAGCTGATCCTGGACTTCGTGCGCCGCTACCAGCCCGACCCGATCGCGAACACGGCCCTACTGGAGATCGCCCAGTACTACTTCGACCAGAAGAAACTCGACAAGGCCATCGAGTACTATCAGCGGGTACCCCGCAATACGATGAGCCCGTCCGAGCAGTCGGAGGTGAACTTCAAATTGGGCTACGCCTACTTCGTCCGCAAGGACTTCGATGACGCCAAGCGCTACTTCCAGCTAACGCGCAACGTGCGGGGGGACTATTACTACCCAACCAACTACTACCTGGGGGTGATCCAGTTCTTTGAGGGTAACTACGAAGTGGCCGCCGAGCAGTTCCGCATCGCGGAGGAAGACTCCCAGTACAAACCGTACATCCCCTATTACCTGACGCAGATCTACTTCGCCGAGCGCCGCTACGCCGAGCTGATCGACTACGCCGCCCCCCTGCTCGAGGAGGGCGGAAACCGGCTGCGCAACCGTAAGGAGATCGAGCAACTGCTCGGGCAGGCCTACTTCGAGCAGCAAGACTACGCTGCCGCCCTGCCCCTGCTGGAGAGCTACGCCGAGGGCAACCGCCGTCTGCGGGAAGAAGAATTGTACCAACTTGCCTTCGCCCGCTACCAGACCGAGAACTATGCCACCGCCGCCGAGACTTTCCGCGAAATCAGCGGGCAGGATACCGAGGTGGGGCAGAGCGCGAACTTCTACCTGGGCGACATCGCGCTGCGGCAGGGCGACGGCCCCGGGGCCCGCAATGCCTTCGGGGCGGCCAGCCGGCAGACCTTCGACGAAGACCTGCGGCAGGAAGCGCTATTCAACTTCGCCAAGCTGAGCTACGAACTGGGCTTTCCGGCCGATGCTATAACGGCCATCGAGCAGCTACCGGCCGATTCCCGCTACTACCGGCAGGGGCAGGAGCTGCTGGGAGACGTCTTCACCACCACCCGCGACTACGCCCGTGCCCTGGAACTGTTGGAGGCCATGCCCGACCGCTCCCCCGAGCTTGACGAGGCCTACCAGCGGGCGGCCTTTTACCGGGGACTGGAGATGATGCAACAGGGCGATCTGGCAGCGGCCAAAGACCTGCTACAGCGCAGTCTGCAGCGACCCGTCGATCCGAGCTTCCGCGCCCAGGCGACCTTCTGGCTGGCCGACATCGCCAACCGGCAGGAAGACTACCCGAACAGCATCCGGCTGGTGAATCAGTTCCTGAACCAGGCCCGCTCGGTGCAGAACCTGCCGGCCCAGTCTTCGGTCTACACCGCCAATTACCTACAGGGCTACAACTACCTGAAGCAGGACGACTACCCGGGGGCCCTCCCCTACTTCACCCGCACGGTGGAAAGCATCGAACGCAACCTGAACTACATCGGTGACCCGGAGATCCGCAACCGGGTACTGGGGGATGCCGTGCTGCGGGCCGGGGATGCCCACTTCAGCCAGAACCAGTACGACCTGGCGGTGCGCTACTACGACGATGCCATCGAACGGCGGACCATCGGCTTCGTATACGCCCTCTACCAAAAGGCCCTGATCGAGGGGCTGCGCGGCCGCAACGCCGACAAGATCCTGGCCCTGGAACAGCTCGTACAGAACTACCCCAACAGCCAGTACGCCGACGATGCCCTCTACCAACTGGCCCTGACCTACCAGGAGCTCGGCCGGCCCCAGCAAGCCCTGCAGCCACTGCGGAACATCATTGCCGAGTACAAGGTGAACTCCCCCCTGGTAAACCAAAGTCTCTTACAGCTGGGCCTGATCAGCTACAACCTCGGCAACAGCGAGGCGGCGGTGAACTACTACAAGCAGGTTTTCAGTTCCAACCCCACTCCGGGTGAAAGTCTGCGGGCCCGGGAGGCGCTACGGGAGATCTACGTCGACGACATGGGCCGCGCCGACCTCTTCTTCGAGTTCTTCGAAACGCTGCCCGGCCAGGAGATCACTACCGATGCCCGCGACAGCATCAGCTACCGGGCCGCCATCAGCCAGTACGAGAACGGCAACTACGAGCGGGCCGTGGCCGCCCTGACCGACTACCTGCGCCGCTACCCCCAGAGCCCCAATACCCTGCCGGGGGTCTTCTACCGGGGCGACAGCTACGTGGCCCTGCGGCGCTATGACGCGGCCCTGCCCGACTTCGAGGCGGTGATCAATGCCGGTCCGAGCCGCTTCTACCTGCCCGCCCTGAAGAAGGCCACCGTGATCGCCTACAATAGCGTACAGGATTTTCAGAAGGCGTACCGGCTTTACACTCTGCTGGAAGCGGCGGCGGATAACGAGGCCGTGCGTTTCGACGCCCAGGTCGGTGCCCTGCAGTCGGCCTACCGGCTGAACGACAAGCAAAATACGGAAGCCTACGCGGCTAAAGTTGCAAATAATACGAATGCGACCGCCGCCCAGCGCACCGTGGCCAACTTCTTCCTCGGCAAGATCGCCTACGACCGCGGCGACCTGGTGCGGGCGCTACCCTACTTCGACCAGGTGATCGCTAACAGCGACGACGAGCGTACGGCCGAGGCCCGTTACCTGCGGGCGGACATCGTGTACAAGCAGGGGAACCTGGACCGGGCCCAGCAACTGGCCCTGGAGGCCAACCGGGAAAGCTCGGGCTATCCCTACTGGGTCGCAAAAACCGTTATTCTCCTCTCCGACGTCCTGCGGGACAAGGACGACCTCTATAATGCCCGCGCCGCCCTGGAAGCCCTGCTGGAGAACTACACCGAAGACCAGGAGGTGATCGTCGAAGCCCGCCGTAAACTGGCCGAGGTGGAAGCCCGCATCCAGGCCGGTAGCCGTCTCAACACCCAACCCACCGACCCCAACCGTCTCGAGCTCGACGACGGAGGTAACTAAGGACTATGAACGCGTTACGCACACTTCTCCCACTCACCCTCGCCTTCTTTGGCGCGGCCGCCCTGACGGCTCAGACCCAGCCCGAACTCGAAGACAACAGCGTCACGGTCGTGACCAGCTTCGAGGCCCGGCTCACGGACGCGCAACGGGTTACCCTTGCACCTGCGCCCCCGCCCCCCGACACCAGCCGGCGGCAGCAGCAGTATACCATACTCCCCCGCCCGCTGGGTATTGAGTACCCCGCCCCGACCATCCGGCCCCGGGCCGTACAGCGCGCGGAAGTCCCCCCGGTCAAGCAGGGCTACGTGAAGCTCGGCGGTGGCCTGCCGAACGCACTCTACGGCGACCTGAGCTACGACCTGAGCGGACAGGACAACCTCGATCTCGGCTTCTACGGCAACCACTACAGCTTCAACAACGACGGGAACGTCGAGAACCAGCGGGCCAGCGACACCGAAGTGGGGGTGACCGGAAACTACCTTTTCGACCAGGGTTTCGCGGTCAAGGGCGGACTGAGCTACGGCACCCGCAGCCGCTACTACTACGGCTACAACTTCCCGGAGCTGGAACAGGACAGTGCCCTCACCTTCGCGGACGACGAGGTGCGGCAACGCTTCAACATCTTCGCGGTGGACGCCGAAATCTACAACGGAACCCGCACCCAGGCCGACTTCGACTACCACGCCGGCATCGGGCTCTACCTGATGGACGCAGACCCCTCGGTGCGGGAAACGAATTTCGACATCCGGCTGGGGGCAACGAAGTGGTTCAATGACAGTAACCCGCTGGATGTCGAGTTCCGCGCCGATTTCACCTCCTTCAAGGACACGACCACCCAAAACCTGAACGTGGTGAGTCTGAGTCCGAGCTACACCTTCACCGTGGCTGACCGCGTCAAATTTCAGGCCGGGGTGCGGCTGACGGTTCAGGAAGATGACTTCGACGTATTCCCAAACTTCACCGCCTCCGCCGCGATAGTGGACGGGCTGGTGAGTGCCTTCGCCGGCGTGCAGGGAAACGTGCAGAAGAATACCTTGCGTACCCTCAGCGACTACAATCCCTGGGTCAACGCCCGCCTGCGTATCCGCAACTCGGAGGCCACCCGGTTTTACGGCGGCATCGAGGGTACCTACCGCCGGATCGCCTACCGGGCCGAGGCCGGCTACAAGTACCTCGATAACCTGGCGCTCTACCTGACCGAGCGGGACGCGGACGGCATTCCGCGCTTCGACGTGCTCTACGACGACGGGAGCCAGGTGTACCTGCAGGGCACCGCCACCGTACCGCTGATCGAGGGGCTGGACCTGAACGCCACCCTCACCCAGCGCTTTTACAATATGGAGAACGAGGAAAAGCCCTGGCACCTGCCGAGCCTGAGCCTGAACGCGGCGGGCATCTACACCCTGAGCAACCTCCCGCTGCAGGTGCGGGCCGACTTCTTCGTCGAGAACGGTCTCCCCTACCGCACCGCCGAGGGGGAAGCCGAGAACCTGAATGCCCTGCTGGACCTGAGCCTGAGCGGAGAGTACACCATCAACGAAACTTTCGGCGCCTGGATCCGCGTGAATAACCTGCTGAACAACAAACGGGAGCGCTTCTTCCAGTACCCCACCATCGGGACGAACCTGCTGGTGGGGGCCACGGCTACCTTCTAGCGCTTATTCCCCGTAGGTCTGGCGGGCGAAGCCGAAACGCATCAGGTCGACCAGGGCCCCGCCCGGCAGACGGTATTCGTTGCGTAACTCCCCTTCCCGGCTGAAGCCCACGCGGCGGGCCAGTCGCTGGCTGGCGTAGTTGTCGATCAGGGTTTTGATGATGAGCTTATCGAGCTCGATCTGCTTGAAGGCGAAGCGCACCACCCGGGCCAGCACCTCCGTCATGATGCCCTGGCGGATCAGGTCTTTGTCGATGAAGTAACCGAGCTCGCCGCTGGGCAGCGACCAGTCGATGTTGAAGACCTGCACGAAGCCGATCAGCGCCGTCGATTCGTTGGACCAGATGCCCATGGCGTAGCGCTCCTGCAGCAGCCAGTCGGCGATACAGCGGCGGACGAAGATCTCCCCCTCTTTCCGCGACGCTCCGGCCTGGGCCATGAGGTAGGGGAAGTGATCCAGCAGGTAGTCGCGGTTGTGGTCGAGCAATTTGTAAAAGGCCTTCCCATCATGCTCCCGAAACCGACGGATGACGCAGCGCTGGGTGATCAGGGCGGTGTCGAGGTGGAAGAGGTGGTGGCGCATGGGGTGAAGGTACGGCAGACGTAGGAGGGCCAACCTAAATAGTAAAGGGCGTCCTACCTACGGTGGGACGCCCTTTCACTTGTCGTCTTCGCGTTTACTGCGAGATGTTCGGGTTAGCATTTATCTCATCCTGAGGAATCAGCCAGACCCAGCGGGGATCGTCGGCGGGCACCTGCATTAACCCATTCAGTAGCACTTCGTTGTGGTTGCCACCGGTACGGTCTAAAGGCAGGTCGAGTCGCTTGAGGTCCAAAAATCTGAAGCCTTCGCCCCAAAGTTCCCAGCGACGCTGCAGGAGAATCTCCTCGATGAGTGCCTGCCCGGTGTTAGTGGACAGTGTGTAGGCGGGATCGCGGTTTACGGCTAGGGGCAGTAGGGCCTCCGCGCCGCCACTTCCCAGTCGGGCTTTCGCCTCGGCTTCGATGAGGTACATCTCGGCCATGCGCATATAGGGCACGTCGCCCCGGCTATCGCCGGTATTAATAGAGAGGAACTTTTGGCTGGTGTAGGGCCAACGGCTGTGGCGGGAACTGATCTCGTAACCGGCCGGTAGGTTCTCGTGCTCCCCCGATACGCTGAAGATGGTGGAGCGTACGTCGGTCTCGGGAATCTGGTCGTAGAGTACGCTGAAGATCGACTTCGGATTGCCCCGAATGTTAGACGAGCTGAAGTTGCGTGACATGTAGGCACCGAAGTTGGTGAAGGCCGAACCCTGCTCCTCATTGTAGAAGCCGCCCCACATCCACTCCGGGTTCGAGTAGTCGTTGAAGCCACTCTGGTAGGCGTCATTGCTCATCAGTTCGAAACCTTCGCGTGCCTGTACGGCCAGCTCGGCAGCCTCCGTCCAGTTGCCCTGGACCAGAGCCACCCGCGCTTTCAGGCCCTGGGCTACCTGCTGGTTGAGGTGGGACGCATTTGGACGGCTGTAGCCATCAAGCAGATCAATGGCCCGGTCGAGGTCGGCATTGATCTGAGCGTATACTTCGGCGACGCTGGAACGGGGAAGCCCCTCGATAGTCGGCGCAAGCACGAGCGGGATGCCCCCCTGGGTATTCGGTCCGTCGGGGTCGTAGCGCTCGGCGTGGCGTTGCACCAATACGAAGTGTGCGAATGCCCGGTAGGCCAGGGCCTGCCCGAGAGCGGCGTCGCGGTCAGCCGCATTGCCGGCCGCCTCTTCGGCTCCCTCGATGACTACGTTGGCGTTGTTGATCACCTGATAAAGTACGCGCCAGCCATGGCGTAGGTCGGAGTCATTGGCATTGGTATGGTCATTCCAGCTGGCCATACTGACAAACCAGCCGTTAGCCCGGGAATTCATCACTAGGTCTTCCCCCAGCATGTCGTGTTGGATCATCATCGTGTTGTACCCGCCCCTGCCGTTAGAGCCCTGGCGGGTGTACATCAGGCGGTGAATACCGTTTATAATCAGGAACAAATTGTCGGTCGTGGCCGTAGCCGAGCTGGCGGCGACGGCGTCCGTGGGCTCACGCTCCAGGAATTCCTTCTCGCAGGCGGTCAGGCTAAAGACCAGGATGAGCAGAAAGAGGGGGAGATTACGGTAGTAGGTATGCATCGTGGGTAGGTCTTTAGAAGCTGGCGTTCACCCCGAAGGTGACGATACGCGAGGGGGTGAAACGGTTCTGGGTGGTGCCGTTGAAGTTCTGGTTGACGTCCATGCCCCGGCGTGCGGTGCTGACGAACAGGTTTTCAGCGTTGACGAAAACGCGGACGGTCTGCATACCCCAACGGGACATCAGGTCGTCGGCCAGGTCGTAGGAAATGTTGGCCTGCCGGAGAGCGATGAAGTCGGAATCAACGAGAAAGCGACTCGATGCCGCGTTGAAATTATTGGCTTGGGAAGCGTCGAAACGGGGTATGTCGGTGATATCGCCGGGCTGCTGCCAGCGGTTGAGTATCTCGCTGCTCAGGGCGCCTCCGTAGTTGTTGACGTCAAGTAGGTTGGCGAAGTTTCCGTCGTAGGTCTGTCCGCCGAGTTGGTAGGTGAACAGAAAACCGAAGCGGACATTGCCGACCCGAAACTTGTTCGTGAAACTGCCGAACAGGTCCGGCACCGCCGTACCCACGAAAGCGAAAGCGGCATTGTTTACGTTGGTGGTTAGGGTTTCTCCGTCTACTTCCCGGGTGTCGCCGGCGGCGGGGCTGGTTTCGGGGTCGAGGGCGTAGAGTACAGCCCCGTCGGCGGGGTCGACGCCGCGGTAGTCGCGCAACCAGTAATCATAAATCGACCCTCCGACAACGAGTTTTTTCGTACCGGTGATGATCTCTTCCTGCGGCAGTTCGGTGAACTCGTTAGCGATGGTTGCGCCGTTGACGTCCAGCGTCCAGTTGAAGGTAGGCGTGTTGATGATGCTGGCCGATAGGGTAATCTCGACCCCACGGTTATACAGGGAGCCGATATTGTCCAGCCGGTCGTCGTTGCCGGTAGACAGGGGCAGGGGCACCTCGAAGATGAGGTTATCCGTTACCCGGTTGTAGTACTCCACGGAGCCCGTCAGGCGGTAGTTGAACAGGCCGAACTCCAAGGCTACGTCGCTTTGCGCATTGGCTTCCCATTCCAGCGTCGGCGAGCCCAGCGCACCGAACAAGATGCCCGGTTCGGAGGCGTTGTTATTGCCTAAATCGAACAGCGCTTGACTAGCAAAGAAGCTTAAGTCCCCGTGCTCGAAGTTGGAATCATTGCCGACCTCACCGTAGCTGGCCCGCACCTTAAGTAAATCGATCCAGGGAACGGCGCCGATGAAGTCCATTTGGTCTAGTCGCCAGGCACCGCCTACGGAGTAGAAATTACCCCAGCGTACGTCGGGGGCGAAGCGGGAGGAGCCGTCGGCGCGGAAGGATGTCGACAGGAAGTAGGTGTTCTCGAAGTCGTACTCGGCCCGCGCTAGCCAGCCCTCGGTGGCGTAATCCCGGGTAAAACTGGTGAGGTTGCGCACATCGGTAAAGTTGATCAGCTCGGTGTTGCCCGTGGCGATGATGCCCTGCCGAAAGCCCTCCAGGTAGTTGAAGGTATACTCCTGGCTCTCGTGGCCGGCTAGCAAGTTGAGGTTGTGGGAACCGAAGGAGTTGGAGTAGCTAAGCAGTTGGTTGAAGGTCACCGTATTCGTAACCTCGTTGATCCGAAAGGCGCGACCCGCCGGGTTCGCATCCCCCACGGTGGGGTTACCGAAGATCTCGTTGTTGAGCATGCGCCGGTCGACGCCTCCGTTAACGGTGAACTTGAAATGATCGAGGAAATAGAAATCCACGAAGGCCCGCCCACCGAGGGTAGTGCGCACTTCTTTATCGATATTCAGCAGGGTTTCCAGAACGACGTTGCGGCCATTGGTATTGCCAATGCGGTCGTCGCCCAGATTGTAGATCCGCTCGCCACTTTCGTCGAGCACGAAATCGCCCGTCACCGGATCATGCTCGAAAAGGGGATAGATAGGTGCGATATTCCGGGTCGAGAAGAAGGGGTTGACGAAGCTCGTACTGCCCCCGTCGTTAGCCTGGTTGCTGGTCGAGGTAGCCAGGTTAGCGTTGAATCCGGTCTTGACCCAGTCGCGGGGCTGACTGGTAACATTGATGCGACCCGTGACGCGGTTAAAGTCGGCCCCCAGGATCCAACCCTCATCCTCGATGTAGCCGAGGGAAGTGTAATAGGTGGTGGTTTCCGTTCCCCCCTGGTAAGAGACGTTGGCCTCGTTGCGGCGCCCCTGACGAATGAGGGCTTCCTGCCAGTCGAGGTCGTCGGGGTACAATAGGTTGGCGTTCGGGTTGAGCCGGCCGTCCGTACCCACTAGTGCCGAGTCGGGCACATCGTAGGGGTTGACACCTAGCTCAGAAACAATTTCCCGTGAGGCCCGACGGTTAGCTTCCTCCCGGCTCAGCCCGCTGGCGGTGATGAGGCTATTGCGCAACCCTTCCCAGTGAAGCTCGTAGTAATCGTCGGGACCCAGCCGGTCGTATTCAGGGATGGCACGCCCGCTGAATCCGGTACTGAGGTTAACGTTGAAGCGGTTCTGTCCCGATTTGCCGGTCTTGGTGGTTATCAGCACCACTCCGTTGGCGGCCTTAGCCCCGTAAAGGGCGGTGGAGGAGGCGTCCTTCAGTACCGTCAGACTCTCGATGTCGTTGGGGTTGATGCTGCTGAGGCTGCCGGAAAAGATGATGCCATCGACCACGTACAGCGGGTCGGCCGAGGCATTTACCGAGCCGAACCCGCGCACCCGCACTGCCGAGGTAGCCCCGGGTTGCCCGCTACCGGGGGTATACTGGATGCCCGCCGCGCCCTCCAGGGCGGATGCGATATTGGTTACGGCCCGGCCCTCCAGCGCTTCGGAGTTGATCTGGGTGGCGGACCCGGTGAAGGCCCCCTGTTTGGTTGCCCCGCCGTAGGCCGTCACGATTACCTGCTCGAGCGCAATACTGGAGGCGCCCATTTCCACATCGATCTGGGTCTGCACGCCAACCGGAATGCGGACGGTTTCCATCCCGGTGTAGCTGAATATGAGTTCGTCGCTATCCGTTGCGGCAATCTGGTAGGAGCCATCCAGATTGGTGACCGTACCGGTTGTCGTGCCGGCTACCTGGACCGTGACACCGATCAGCGGCTCCCCACCGTCCGCATCAATGACCGTACCGCTAACGGTTTGGGCGGTGATCCAGCCGGAAGCAAATAGTAGGGCGATGAGAAGCCGATAGGGAAATAAACGTGCTGGGAAAGCCATATATACTGTTGTTTGGAGACGTGAGGTAAAGACGGACGGGAGACCTACCCGACGGAATCGGAAGGAGGGAAAACGAGGTGCTTGCGATGTGATCGACTGAAACGGACCGTCACCTTGGTGACAACGGCTGTAAGGTATACCCTGGACCTAAGTTCCCCAGGAAACAAACCTGTTAATGAATCAAAAGTAGACGAACAAACTTAAAAAAGGTACGAACATCACTTTTATTTTTGATCACGATTCGATTGGCCCAGTTGAGTGTCAGTCCAGGACCCGTAGCCAGTGTACCCTCCGCCGCCCCAATTACCTATTCCCGAAAGGTGCTCACCCGCAAATCCCCGATCCTCATCCGCTTATCACTCCCC
>CAZKPE010000125.1:0-11367 GCA_964554545.1 uncultured Lewinella sp. | reverse complement strand
CCGCCGTCCAGTCGCAGTCGATCTGGATCTCGTCGTGGTCGAAGGGGAAGCTGCGGCCCAGTAAACCGACCACGTCGTTCACCAGGGTGGGGGAGTCGTACCGCATTACCTCGTTGGTGATGAAGATGACCGGTACGTAGTCCGCCCGGGTGACGTCCTCTACTTCCAGGATGGCGCTGGGACTGGCCCGCCCGTCCGTCCAGCTCACGTCGAACGCCTTTACGTAGACACGCCGGGCATCGTATTCCCGTAGAATTTCGGGCGGTACGGCAAGTTTAGTCTGCCAGTGGTAGAAGGCGTAGGTCGGGGAGGGGGGCGGCGGGGCGCAGGTGCCGACGAAAAACAGCAAGCCAACGACTGCCCAAACCGCAAAATCCGTGCGAATCCGTGCCCTCAATCCGCGTTAATCCGTGGTGAGCCTGATCACGTCATGCAGCGCGGGTATCACCACCTCCCGGAAACCCGCCCGCGCCAGGCTTTCCCCGAAGGGTTCCATCCGATCAAGCGTGCCATGTACCAGGAAGATCTTTTTACAGCTGTCCTGCTGTCCGTTCAGGAAGGAGACGAGCTCCGAGCGATCGGCGTGGGCACTGAAGCTATCCATCACCACCACCTCGGCCCGCAGGTGATGGTACTGCCCGAAGAGCTTCATCCCCTCCACCCCGTCGCGTACCTTCCCGCCGGGGGTGCCGGGGGCGCAGTAGCCGACGATGAAGATGGTGTTCTTCGGATCGCCCATCGTGTTAGCCAAGTGGTGCTTGCTGCGGCCGGCGTTCATCATGCCGCTGGCGCTGATGATGATGGCCGGCCCGTCGAGGTAATTGAGCGCCTTGCTGTCCTCCACGTCGTGCACGTAAGTCAGGCTATTGAAGCCGAAGGGGTCGTCGTCGCTCAGCAGGTAGGTCTGCAACTGGCTGTCGTAGCACTCCGGGTGGGCCCCGAAGACGGTGGTGGCGTTAACGGCCAGCGGGCTATCCACGAAAACGGCCACTTTCGGTAGCCGCCCGCTGCTTTCCAGTTGATCGAGCATGTAGACGATCTCCTGGGTACGGCCCACGCTGAAGGCAGGAATGAGCAATTTCCCCTTCCGCGCTACGGTACGCTGGATGATCTTCAGGAAGCGGTCCAGTTCGTTAGGCGGCAGCTCGTGCTCCCGGTCGCCGTAGGTCGACTCGGTGATCAGGTAGTCGCAGTCCGGCATCCGCACCGGGTCGCGCAGGATGGGGCGGTCGGGGCGGCCGACGTCGCCGGTGAAGCCTACGGTGGTGGTCCTTTCGCCTTCCGTGATCTGTAGAGTGACGCTGGCGCTGCCGAGAATGTGGCCGGCGTCGCGAAACTGCAGCTCCACCCCCGGCCGGATGGTCTGCCAGCGGTCGTAGGGCAGCCCGACGAAACGGTCCATGGCCGGCTTCACGTCGGGGCGGGTGTAGAGCGGTTCGCGGCGGTCGCGGTTCTTGCGGTTGTAGTATTCGGCGTCCTTTTCCTGAATGAAGGCCGAGTCGAGCAGCAGGATGGCGCAGAGGCTCCGCGTGGCGTGGGTGGCATATATCTTACCCCGGAAGCCCTCCCTTACCAGCTTCGGGATGCGGCCGCAGTGGTCGATGTGGGCGTGGCTGAGTACCAGCACGTCGATGGCGGCGGGGTCGAAGGGGAAGCTCCCATTGAAGTCCTCCATCTCCCGGTTTCTGCCCTGGTAGAGCCCGCAGTCGAGTAAAATCGTATAGCCGTCAGCGAGCGTCAGCAGGTGGCAGGAACCGGTGACTTCGCGGGCGGCTCCGTGAAAAGAAAGGGTCATGCGCGTAGGGTGAATCCCGGACTGTCGGAAAGCGGGGTAGTGATGGGGATGACGAGCTCCGGCGGGACTTCGCAGTACAGGTCGCCGTCCATCCCATGCAGTGCAATGATGAAAGTTGAGCGGCCCTTCGCACGCACGTAGTGGCCCCGAACGCCCGCCAGGGGTCCTTTGGAAATCTCCACGGGGCAGCCTTCTTCCAGCGTGTTCACCTTTTCCTCCACCTTCCACTCCAGGGTATGCTCGGTGGAAAGTCGCAGTAGCAGATCGATCTCGGGCTGGTGGATCTGCAGCCGGTTCCTTCCGACTTTAACGAAGCCGTAGGTGAAGGAAGTCTCCCAAATCAGCGGCGACTCGGCGGCGATCAGGCGGACGAACAGGTAGCCCGGTAACAGGGGCAGCTTGCGTACCCCCCGTTTCGAGCGGTACTGATAAGGACGGTCGCGCAATGGCAGCATGTGTTCCACTCCGCTCCGACCGAGCAGTTTGGCGACTACTTTCTCCTTCCGGTGGCCCGTACGAATGGCAAACCAACGCCTCTCGGTATGGTGCAGGTCGTCGGTATGGTCGGTGGGGAGGGAGCGCAGGGCGTTCGCACGGGAAGCGACGAGCACGGAAAGGGGGTTAGTTGGTGTAGCTATAAATCCGGGGTGCCCAAATATAGGTACTGGCCGCAGTTCGTCGTAGTGGGCGACGGCGCGCAGGTGCCAGCTCAATCGGCAAGAAAGCGATCCCGCCATTCCGGCTTTGGTAGGATACACGACTCCTCCCGGCCGAACCAACGGTAGCGGTTGCGCGCGATGAAGCTATAAACGGCATCGCGGATAAAGGCCGGGAAGACGCGCAGGTAGTCCAGGTAGGCAAAGTTTCCTCCCATCAATCGGGCGGTGCGCAGGGCCCCGTCGCTTTTGGTATACGCCCGGCCGTGGTGGTACAGCACAAGGGAGTTCAGGGCCTCCGGGTCTACGCCGAGGGGGGGGAGTAGCTCGGCGGCCAACTCGGACTGCAGACTGGCGAATTTCAGCTCTCCCCGCCGGTCGTTTTGGATGATGGTCTGCACGGCTCCGTTACAGAGATTGCAGACGCCGTCGAAGAAAAGGATGGGGCCGCTCGTTTCCATATCCTGCAAACGCCCCGCCACCGGCTTAGGTTAGCAGGGGCCAGTTGCGGTCGCGGTCGACGATGGTGTAGCCGTCTTCGATCTCCGGCCATTCAATACCCAGGGCGGGGTCGTCGTAGCGCAGCCCGCCCTCCGCCGCCGGGTCGTAGGTATTGTCGCACTTATAGATGAAGGTGGCCCGCTCGGAGGTGACCAGGTAGCCGTGGGCAAATCCCCGGGGGATGTACAACTGACGGCGATTGTCCGCGCTGAGGTAAAGTCCGTAGGACTGCCGGAAGGTCGGCGAGTCCGGACGGATGTCGACCACCACGTCGTACACCTCTCCGCTCACGACCCGGACGAGCTTTGCCTGGGCACCCGCCCCCCGCTGAAAGTGGAGCCCCCGCAACACGCCCCGCCCGCTGGCCGCTTCGTTGTCCTGCACGAAGGCTACATCAATGCCCGCCGCGCGGAACACGTTTTCGTTGTACGACTCGAAGAAGTACCCGCGATCATCGCCGAAAACGCGGGGCTCGAAAATCTGGACGCCGGCCAGTGGTGTGGAGTGAAAGGGCATAAGCGGGCAGGAAATGAACGGAGCGATCAACCGATGGGCTTCCCCGTGCTGTTCTTAGGGCCGGCGAAGGTACCACTTTGCCCCTTCACTCTTTACCCCCTCAAGCCCCATGGAAGACTGGGAACAAGACTTCGCCTACCAGCGCATTCGCCACCTGGTACAGGCCCGCTTCAACCGGCCGGCCCTGCCCGACCTCAATGCCCTGCTGTTCCTGATCGGGGTGCAGGAGCTGGGGCGTTGGCGTAGCGACTTTACCAAGGAGGAGAAGCGCGACCTGATGCACGTGGCCGTCTGCCGGCTGCTCTCCGAAGACGGTCACTACCGCTTCGAGGGGCGGGACGACGAAGGCTGGCCGCATTATGCACTCACCAGTAAGATCCCCCCCGCTGACCTGGCGGGTCAGGAGCACTTGCTGAAACATAAGATCATCGCCTACTTCGAAGCCCTGGAAGTGAGTGAGGGGCGGCTGGATTGAGGTAGCGAAGTTGTCTACCTTTGTACCATGCGCTATCTACTTCCCCTGCTGTTCTTCCTCCTCGCCGCCTGCCAGGGTGATGGGGCTACCCGGGCTACCATCTATACCAACCGCGGCGAGATCGACGTACTCCTGTACGCGGACACCCCCCGCCACACCGATAACTTCGTCAAACTCGCAAACGAAGGCTTCTATACGGGTACCTTATTTCACCGGGTGGTACCCGGCTTCATGATCCAGGGGGGGGACCCCGATAGCAAGGGAGCGCCCCCCCTGGCTCCCCTGGGGCGGGGCGGGCCGGGCTATGAGCTCGAACACGAGATCGGCGCGCCCCATATCCGCGGTGCCCTGGCTGCCGCCCGTACCCCGAACTCGGAGAAGCGGAGCAGCGGGTCGCAGTTTTACATTGTAACGGGTCAGCTGATGGCGGACCGGGATCTCGACCAGATCGAACGCATCAAGAGCATCAAATACAGCGAGGCCCAGCGGGAAGCTTACCGCACCATTGGTGGCCGTCCTGACCTGGACCAGGACTACACCGTCTTCGGAGAGGTCACCGCCGGCATGGAGGTGGTGGAAGAGATCGCCGAGGTGGATGTGAACGGACAGGCGCGGCCGCTAGAGGACGTGGTCATCGAGCGGGTGGAGATCAAGTAGCCTACCCGAATGTCCACTTATTTACGGTACTGATTGGCGCGCTCATTCCGCTGCGCTAAACGTGCCGTCTCCGCGATACGCTTTTCACGGGTCGCCGGCCGCCTGGCGGTGAATATCCATTCCAGGATGCCGCGTCGGACCGATGGCGGAAATTTATCCCAGTTCGTTCGGGCCATTGCCCCGGCCCCGCTGAAGGCCGTAGCAAGGTCATCCGGTACGATCAGCATTTCGACCTCATTTAGGGCGTCCCAGGTACCGCTTCGTTTCGCTTCGGCTACCATCCGCTCACCCGCTGGGGCCAGTTTTCCGGCTGCTTCCAGTGCCGCGATCCGGTCCTTGTTAACTCTGCTCCAGTTGCTCTTCGGATTGCGGGCCGCGAAGAAGAGGTAGTAGCTATCCGCGTCCCGCTTGTTCGGTTTGCTGTCTACCCAACCGAAGCAGAGTGCCTCGTCACGGGCTTCCTCGTAGGTGAGACTAGGTATGCCGCTGTCCTTTTTATATAGAATGAGCCAGACGTTGCGTTCCCGGGCATGGTGAACCGCCAGCCACTGTCGCCAGTCCGCTGCACTGTCGGCGTAGTATGCGGGAAAGCTGTCCGGGCGAAGTGTTTCGTGCTCCATGTCTTCTCCTTACCGGCCTTCAGATCAAGCCCAGCGAACAGCTGTAGACGAAGGCCGGGGGCAGGTTCGCCAGCGTGAAACCTACATTTACCCGCGCGAAACTGTCCTTCAGCAGGCCATAATCCTGGAGCGCATACTGATACTGGAGAAAGCGACCCTCCGGCGTCAGGATTTGACGCGACTGTTCGATGATCTCGGATTTAACCGATGGGGCAATCATACTGAGCGGCAAACTCGAGACTACATAATCGGTACTACCTAAGGCGACGTACTCCGTGAGCTGCTCCGCTCCCACGCCAATGACCCGCAGCCGATCATCCCGTAGCCGGGAGAGTCGCTGCACGAAGGCCGGATTGATCTCGAAGGCGGTCAGTTCGCTGGCGGGGTGCAGTTTATCGAGCAGTGCGCGCGTGATGCTGCCCTCTCCCGGCCCCAGTTCTACCACCCTCACCGGACGGTCGGAGGGGATGACCCGGATGAGTCGCTTAGCGAGCACCGGGCTGGCCCCGGCAATGGCTCCCGTAGAGCGAAAGTTGCGCATGGCTTCCCGAAAAAACGACCAATTGTCCATAAACCACGACCCCATACGGCTAAACAGGCTGGTAAATATACGCGACTATTTTGAGGCGTTAGCATGTGCTAGCGATCAGGGCGTGATCCCGACCCTTTGCAGCTACCATGCCGACTTCCGAACTTGGGTCGGACGGTCCGTCAGTGAGCACCATGCGTGGCGCCTCCCCCGTAGCGCACCTTCAGTTGCACACCCGGCCATTGCACCTCCATACCGTGCACCATCTGCCCACGGAACAGGGGGGTGAGGGCAGTGGATACGACGTTCTCTCCCGCTTGCAGGTAGCGGACCGTGTCCCCCCCGTACTCCGGCGAGTGGGTGGCGAAGGCGTAGCAGTCGTCCGTCCGGTCCCATACCAGGTGGCCGTTCAGGAAGACGCCATTGCTGTAGCAGGGCGACCAGCTCACCCAGTGGAGCCGGAAGGCCGAAACCTCCTCCACGGAAGCGCCTGCGTCGATGGATTGCTCAAAAGCACCCGACCGCGTCACCCAGTTGCGGGGTGCCTCCCCTCCGTATACGCTCACGGTATAGGGGCGGGCGGCCAGGCTCAGGCCATTGCGTACCTCCGATACCCGGTACTTGCCGTCCGCGCCCAGCACCCGCACCTGAACGCCGAAACCGGATTGGTCGGGTAGCCACTCCGTATCCCAGCGAACAGGGAAATGATCCTGCGGGGAGGAGGAGCTACCCAGGGTATGCAGGGGGGCTCCCCGGTGAGTCTGCCAGTGCTTCCGCTCCTGAACGCCCCGGCCCGACCAGTCGACCTCGCGGCCCACCAGGATGTAGTCGGCGCGCCGTGCATCGACCGGGGCGTCCCTCACGTACAGGTAGCTGGTGGCGGGCACGGCATCCTGGGGGTAATCGATCACCGGGCCGGTGGCATCGGGATAGTAGACCCGCAGGATTAACGCGTAAAACAAGTTCTGCGGCCACCCCCAGCGCTGGGCGGTATCCAGGGTGAGCTTCATCCGGTTCCCGGCTCCGGATTGTAAGTGCTCCAGGGGTAGGTCCACGGTCAGGTCGGTGTGGTACATATACTCCGTCTGCGGTTCGGGAATGGTGGCCGGCTCGGGCACGGAGATGTGGGAGTGGCCGTTGACGGAAACCCGCAGGTCGCGGCTATCTTCGTGGCCCAGGACTTTCTCCAGAGTCAGGGTAGCCCGGTTGGCTCCCGCAAGGTCGATGGCGTGGGGGAAGACGATCTGGTCGCCTTGCTGCAGCGAATCAGGTAGCTTACCGGGCTGGGCTTTGTAGCCGTAGCGCCCGCCCACCCGTAGGAAGGCCTCTCCGCCCTCCGCCGGGGTGGTCCATACGTATTCGGCGTACACGGAACCCGGCTCCCACTGGGCCTGTAGGAGTGACGAGAAGAGTAGGATAAAGTAGAGTAGGGCGGACGGTCGGAACATGCCGGAAATATACTTATCCTGATTGCACCTGCGTCCCCGCCCCCCTCCGCAACCATATTATCCATACCATTGTCCTCTCACCAAAGCCCGCCCCTATGCTCCGTATCCTGCTGGTCGAAGACGAGGAGAACATCCGCGACACCGTCAAGCTGAACTTCGAACTCGAGAACTTTGAGGTGGTCACCGCCGAGGATGGCCGCACCGCCCTCAAGCACGCCGGTGAGCAGCACTTCGACATTATGATCGTGGACGTGATGCTGCCCGAGGTCAACGGCTTCCAGGTAGTGGAGCAGATCCGGCTGACCAACCGGGAGACGCCGATCATCTTCCTGACCGCCAAGGACCAGGCCCAGGACCGCATCCAGGGGCTGAAGAAGGGGGCCGACGACTACCTCACCAAGCCCTTCGTCTTCGAGGAACTGCTGCTGCGGGTCAACCGGCTCATCGAACGCACCAGCAAATCGCCCGAGGTGCGCCCCGATCGCTTCACCTTCGGTAAGAACAGCGTCAATTTCGCCACCTACGAGGCCACTGGCAACCAGGGTACCTTCACCCTGACCAAGAAAGAGGCCATGCTGTTGAAGCTACTCACCGAGCGGCGCGGGGAAGTGGTCAGCCGGCAGCAAATCCTGCAGTCGGTGTGGGGCTACGACGTCTATCCCAGTACGCGGACGATCGACAACTTCATCCTGTCCTTCCGCAAGTACTTCGAGGAGGACCCCAAGAACCCCACCCACTTTCTGAGCGTTCGCGGCGTCGGCTATAAGTTTGTGGAGTAGAAATTGAAAATTGTCAATTCTAAATTTCTATGCTCAGCTTCGCCTACCCGGTCTGGTACCTTTTCTTCTGTGCCCTGGCCGGACTGGCGGTAAGCACCATACTCTATTTCCGTAGCCCGTTGGAGGTTACCCTTCCGCTCCGGTTGGGGTTGGCGACCTTACGTTTTCTCGGCTACACCCTGCTGGCCGCCCTCCTGCTCTCCCCCCTACTGCGCCGCATCGATCAGGAGCGGGAGGAGCCGGTGATCGTGCTGGCCCAGGACGTCAGCGAGTCCGTGGGGCTGGAGACCGACACCGTGGCCTACGCCCGGGCGTGGCGGGAGCTGCGGGACCGGCTGGCCGAAGATTATCGGGTGGTCGACTACACCTTTGGCGAGGAGGTTCGGCGGGAGGGAGCGATCACGTTTACCGACCGCTCCACCAACCTGAGTGCCGTACTGGAGGAGATCGGCGAGCTCTACGGCAACCGCAATCTGGGAGCCGTCATTTTAGCCTCCGACGGCATTTTTAACGAAGGGAGTAACCCGATCTACCGCGATTTTCCGCTGCGGGCACCCCTCTACACCGTCGGTCTGGGCGATACGACCGTGCGTCGCGACCTGATCGTGAGCCGGGTCTTCCACAACGAGATCGCCTACCTGAACGACCAATTCACGATCCAGGTGGACTTATCGGCGCGTAACGCCAGTGGCGATGCGACCACACTGACCGTCAGCCGCATAGGGGAGGGGGGCAGCCAGCGATTGCACAGTGAGCGGGTCGCCATCGACGGCCCCGACTTCTTCACCACCCGGGAAGTCACCCTGACGGCCGACCGGCCGGGGGTGCAGCGCTACCGGATCGCGGTTAGCGACATTGGGGACGAACTATCGGCGGCCAATAACCGGCGCGACATCTTCGTCGACGTGCTCGATGCCCGCCAGCGCATCCTCCTGCTGGCCGCCGCTCCCCACCCCGACATCGGCGCCCTGCGGCAGGCGCTGTCCGCTACCCGCAACAACCAAGTAACGGTTGCTTACGCCACGGACATTCCCACCGATCTGGCGGCTTTCGATCTGGTGATCCTGCATCAGCTGCCCTCCTTACGCCAGCCGCTCCCCGAACTACTGGATCGGTTGGCGGACAACGGAACGGCGCATTTGTTCCTGGCCGGCGAGGGGGTATCCCCGGCCCTGTTCAACAATAGCCAACCGCTCGTGCAAATGGCGGGCGGCGGCGCGCAGGTGCAGGGCAATGAGGTAACGGCGACGGTGGTTCCGGATTTCCGGGCCTTCACCCTGAGCGACGAGCTGCGGGGGGCACTGCCGATCTTTCCCCCGTTGGTGGCGCCCTTCGGGACGTTCGCGGCCACCCCCGCCGGCCGGGTCGTGTTGCGGCAACGCATCGGTCGGGTAGACACGGAGTATCCCCTGCTGGTAGTAGGGGAGGGGCAGGGTGTCCGCACCGGCGTCTGGCTGGGTACCGGGCTTTGGCAGTGGCGACTCTTCGACTACCTGGAACACGGTAACCACGAGCGATTCGACGAGCTGGTCAGTCAGCTTACGCAGTACCTGACGGTGCGGGAGGACCGCCGCCGCTTCCGGGTTACGGCCGCCGCGACCATCTTCGACGAGGGCGACGCGGTACGCCTGGATGCCGAGCTGTACAACAGCAGCTACGAACTGGTCAACGATCCGGAGGCGAGCCTGACGATTTACGGGCCAGAGGGGCGGGAGTACGACTACACCTTCAGCCGGACCGCTGCGGCCTATACCCTGGATATCGGTAGCCTACCGGTCGGGGACTACCGCTACCGGGCTACCGTCGGGGCGGGGGCGGACGGCGAGGCGGCGGAGGGGCGCTTTAGCGTCCAGGCTATTGAACTGGAGCGGTATGTGCGGGAGGCGGATCATGGGGTGTTGCGGCAGCTGAGCGAACGCTACGGGGGAAGGTTGGTATTGCCCGGGGAACTTGATCGTCTTGATGAATTTCTGACAGCGGGTGACCGCCTCCGCCCCCTTATTTATGAGACGTCACGAAGCCGACTTATACTAGGAGATTGGCGGGTCGCAGCGATAATTCTGCTGCTTATCACCACGGAATGGGGGCTCCGTCGGTGGGCGGGGGGGTATTGAATTCAGGCATCGACCGAACATTGCAAATTGTTGCGCATTTGGGGAAACAACTTGATGTTCAGGGTTTGTACTTCATTCAACAGAATGTTATGACGTGTATTTCCTGTCCGGCCAAATCTTATGCTGTTTCATCTCCATCAATCATCACGTCAAATCCTTCAGCTACTGAAGGTTTCGGCTTATTTTTTTCATTAATCCTGTAGTACTATGAACCAACTTTACTCTCTTCGATGGATAGCCCTCCTCCTGTTCGGGCTTCTATCCCTTCCCGCTCTCGCAGCACAAATCGAGGTCACCTCTACAAACGATTCCGGCGCCGGTACGCTCCGACAGGCGGTCGCCGATGCCGTCGACGGCGACGAGATCATTTTCGCCAGCAGCCTGAACGACCGCAGGATCCGGATTGGCGACGCGATCGAGATCATCACCAAAGACATCACCATCACGGGTAATGGAATGGGTATGACCGTCCTCGACGGGGAGAACGCCCGGAGGATTTTCACCATTCGTAATTCCACCGTCCGCATCCAGGACCTGACCTTGCAAAACGGTCGTGCAGCCGTGGGCGGTGCTATTGCTATCCGTAACAATGCGTCTGATGTTACCCTCCAACGAGTAACTATACGTCGGTCGAACGCAATTGGCTCCAACCCAGACCAGGGAGGTGGAGCTATCTTCAATCAGGGGCAACTCCTCGTCGAAGACTGCGTGATCACGGACAATACCGCTTCGGGCACCAGTGGCTCGGGCGGAGGTATCCTGAACGGGACTAACGGCGGTCTTACCGTAGTTAATTCTATGATTACAGAAAATTCCGCTAATCGGGCCGGTGGCGGAATCGAGGACGCTTCGGGCCCCACCACTACCGTTATGATCAGCGGTAGCTTCGTCATGAACAACAACGGCGGCGCCAACCCCGGTAACGGCGGTGGTATCCACATCGGCAGCGACGGCGACCTGATGGTCATGAGCAGCGAAGTGGACGATAACGTCGCCGTAGAGGGCGGCGGCATCTGGAACAGTGCCGGAACGCTCACCCTGGATAATACGGGCGTCAGCAACAACATCGCCACGGGCGACGATGCCGATCAGGGCGGCGGCGGCCTGTATAACAACGGCAACGGGACGATCATCCTGCGCAACGACACCGACGTCACCGACAACCAGGCGACCGGTACCTCCGGTAGCGGCGGTGGCATCCTGAATAACACCGGCGGGACGCTCACGATCACCGACTCCGACGTGCTGCGCAACAGCGCCAACCGCGCCGGCGGTGG
>CAZKPE010000124.1:4961-11452 GCA_964554545.1 uncultured Lewinella sp. | reverse complement strand
ACGGGCAACGTGCGTGGGCTGTACCGGCTGGGGGATTCCGATACCGTACTGGTGGTGAGAAATGACGGACCGGTCACCGCTTTCAGTTGGACGTCTGCTCTTTCCCGAAAATGATTGCACCTGCGTCCGCGCCCCATTTGAACTCCATTTATAGCCATCGGTAATGCGAATTAACTACCTACTATTTCTTTTTTTGCTGCTACATAGAGGAGTCTTCTGGAGTCAACAAACGGTAAATACAGTACCGGAAGAGCTGGCTTACCCAGACGAAACGGGCTTTCAACGGCGCGTTGCCCCCATGCTGGCCCGGATTGCCGAACGCCCCTTTGCCGAAAAGACGAAAGCCCGGAGCCGCTGCCCGGATACCGGTCTGCCCGTACGTACCTGGGCCCTGGAGGGGGAAACGATCTTTTCACCGTATACCGGCCGGGCATACCGGCAGGGACCGACGGGCTACTTCGGCCCGAAGCGGCGCGATAGTCTGGGCCGTATTGCCGCCTTCGGGGGCGACCCGCTGAAGAAGGACCTGCCGCCCGCCACCGCCCGCCTGCTCCTCGAACCCGATCATGCGCTGGCGCGGGCCTACCTGTCCATTCCCGCCAGTACCCGGCAGCAGTATCACTTCGCGGCGAAGAACTGGGCACGGTTTTATCCGCTGCTGGCTACGACGATGGGAAAAGCGTGGCGCGACCAGTTCCATCGCTCCGTAGCCGACTACCGGGAAGCGCGGCGACCGAGCGACGGCCCCGACCGCGAAAACCTGCCCATGAGCCACCCCCACGACCTGATCGGGGAGCCCGGCCACCTGCTGGGGGGCAACACCCTGGACGGGGGCACGGAAAACCACAAGACCATGTGGCGGACCTCAGCCCTGGTGTACGCCCAGCAATTTCCGGATAGTGCGCGCATATCCGGCTATACGGTAGCGGAAACGAAAGCGCTGGTCCGGCCGATGATCGCCGACTACCTCGACCGGCTGCTGCTGACGGGCAATGGGGAGTATGATTCCCAAATCTATTACCCGCATACGCTGGAGGGCTTTTTCAATTTATACGACTATTCCACCGACCCAGAACTGAAGGCCTACGCCCGCTTTGCCCTGGATTATTTCTTCGCCACCTACGGACTGAAAGTGGTGGACGGGGCCGTGGCCGGGGCGCAAAAGCGGGGATACATTCCCCACGAAGCAGCCGGCGAAATGGAGCAGATCATCTGGGCTTTTTTCGACCATACCAGTCGGGATATGAAAGAGGTTGAACTGCCCCTGCAACAGGTGCTGACGACCTACCGCCCGAACAAAATCATTTACGACATATACCGGGAGCGGCTCGATTATCCCTTCAGCCTGCGCGCCAGCCGGCCGCTCTACCATATGGACCGCGCCAACGTATTTCAGGAAAGCTTCTACCGTTCCCGAAACTTCGGGCTGGGCAATGCCTACATGGCCATCGTTGATAACCCGAACCAGCAGATCGTCTGGTCGCTGGTGGCGCGGGGCACCGATGGACCCCTGGCCTTTGGTGGTGGGCAGCAGTTTGCCCAGACCTTCACCGGCCACTCGCCCTACACCCAGACGGCCCATGACCGGGGCACGCTGCTCCTATTGACCGCGGATAGCCGGATCCCCGCCGAGGAGGTAGGGGAGGTGCGGGTGGCCGGCAACCGCGCTAACCCCTGGCACCTGCCGGATTCCGCCCAGGTGGGAGACTTTGAAGTGGCGAACCGGAAGCGCTACGCCGAGGAAGCCCTGCAGCCGGTGATCTTTCCCAACCGGATCGACGGGACGTTCTTACGGGAACTAGCTGCCAACAAATACCGCAGCGCCGCTTCCTGGCTCTGGATTCCCCGGGGGCTGGACCGACAGTGGCGCGGTGACTGGCTCATCCTGGAAGCCAACGAAACCTGGGTGGGCATCCGCCCGATCGGGGGACGGCACCGCTACATCACCGCCGACTCTCTGCCCCCGGCGGCACTGAACATCGGTAAGCTCGGCGAGCAGTTGAAGGAATACGACTTACTTGTCGTGGCCGACCCGATTTCCGGTTACATCCTCGAAGCGGGGGAACGCGCCGATTACCCCAGTCTGGACGCCTTCTACGCCGCCCTCCAAGGAACTCGCCTGGATACCACCCAGCTTGCCGAGAACCTTACCCTCGACTACCAGTCTATCTACGGCGCGGATATCGACTTCCGCTACCGGCCGGAACGCCTCAAAGCCGCCGTCGCCATCGATGGCCAGCCCCTCGACTACGTCAACTGGACGAATGGACAGGTGTACCAAAGCCCCCATCTTACGGTCGGAAAAGGTAAATTCCAGCTCACCAATGGCAAGCATAGCCTGGAGTACGACGGAATACTGCATCGGACCTTCAAAGCGCAATAGATGTCTTTTACCAATACCGTAACCCTCGTAGCCGGTGGAGCCTCCGGTATCGGCGCCGGCGTCGTCCGCAAAATGGCCGAACAGGGCAGCCGGGTAGCGATTGTGGACGTGAACGAAGCACTCGGCACTAAGCTTAGTGAAGAGATCGAGCAGAGTGGGGGAGAGGCCCTCTTCATTCCCGGCGACCTGACCGACCCCGCCTTCGCCGAACGTATGGTACAGACCGTAGAAAGCGCGTACGGCCGCCTCGACTACCTCTGCAACTCAGCTGGCAAGCAGACCTACGGCAGCGTGGAAACCACCGACTGGGCTACTTGGCGGGAAACCTTTTCGGTCAATCTCGATACGGCCTTCCTCGCCTGCAAATACGCCGTCCCCCTCATGCTCCGTAGTGGTGGCGGTAGCATCGTCAATGTGTCGAGCGTGCAGGCCTTCCGCTGCCAGGTCAACGTGTCAGCCTACGCGGCCAGCAAGGCGGCCGTGGTCGGGCTTACCCGCACCATGGCACTCGACTACGCCCGCCGGGGCATTCGGGTGAACTGCGTCTGTCCGGGCTCGGTGGATACGCCGCTGCTACGGGAGGGGGCCGCCCAGCACGGTCCGCTAGAGGAGGTGCTGGCGGAGTGGGGCGAGCACCACCCCCTGGGCCGCATCGGCACGCCCGGAGATATTGCCGGACTAATCTCCTTCCTGTTTAGCGATGATTCGGCCTTCTTGCTCGGTCAGGCGATCGTGATCGACGGGGGGCTGGGGACGAAAATCCTCTGATCACTCCCATACCAAACTAAGCGGCACGGCGTAGCGCCCGAACTGTCCCCCATATACCGCTAGTCCGGTCTCCTCCTCTACGACCAGTGATACGGTTAGCTCCCGCCCTTCCCGCAACGCCCGCCGCCAAAGGCCACGCGGAATTTTGACCTTCGTCAGGTACCCGTAAGTACCCGCCTCCCGCAGGTGGTAGCGGCCCTCGATGCCCTGCCAGTTGTCGGCGTCCCAGGTGGTGGAGTCGACGGGCGGCAGGTCCTGGTGGTGCCAGCTCAGTACGCCGCGGTGGTCGGCGGGATCGTCGGGTAGTTCGACGGTTTCCACTAGCCGGTCATTTACCATCACCCTCACCTGGCTGGGGTGCCGCTCGTCGTCCGTCATCGGGTAGGCGTTCGGGTTGTCGTCGGGGTACTTGCGGTGGGTATTAAGCTCGATGCCTCGCTCCTGCTTCTGCTCGTCGCTCATGTCCTTGACCAGCAGGGGTTTGGCGGAGAGCTCGGCCAGGAAGTACAGGTCTTTGCCTTTCGGTACATCCGTAGCGACCGGCAGGGGGAAGGCGTAGGTAAAGTGCCCCCGGCCGGCCCCGTTCACTTTCTTTTCGTCCAGGACGGACCACTGTTTTGCGCTCCATTCCGCTTCCGTGTAGTCTCCGGGTGCGCGGACGATCTGCTGCTCACCGATAGCTCCCACCACCTCCAGGTGGAAAAAGTTGCGGTGCAGTGCCTGTCCGGTCGAATCGCGCAGAATGAGCTGTAGGATGGCAAGTCCGGGCCGGTGGGGGGCGGTCAGGCGCAGCGGAGGAAGGGCGGTTTGCAGGTAGGGGCGGTAAGAAATGGTTCGTTGCTCTCGTAAAATCTCCTCCTTTCGCCCGGCGTGGTCGGTAAATTCCAGTCGGTAGTCGAGCGTGAGCGCTGTACCGTGGTCGGCATCCGTCATGGCGGAGAGGTAGAGGGGAATATTAACCGCTTCTTCCACCCCCACCGTCCGACTGATCTCGTTGCCCGTGGACAGGTACACCGGCGCGTGAATATCGGGAATATCCATACCGGCTAGGAGCTCGTCCAGTCCGGTATACTTCGGGCTGCGATCGTACTTCCAGTAGCCGTTCCATTCCTTGATCACGTCGTGCAGTTCGGTATACACCCAGCCCGCCACTTCGGGATAGGTGCGGAAGGTGTTGACCATGCGGTGGTAGTCCCAGCTCCAGTCCACGTCACTGGCCGTACGGCTGTAGCCCCAAACATTGCCGGCTTCGGCGTTTAGCAACGGCGTTCCCGGACGTTGAACGAAACCGGGGGCGTACTGGAAACTGCTGCCCGGGTAGTTGTATTCCGTGCGGCGGCGCAGACGGGCATCCCACTGCTGTCCGGTCAGGTAGTCGTGGAAGGTGTTCAGATCGGTGATCGTATGCTCGGCCTGCAGGTAGCTGTGGATGGAATTATCGTCTACGAGTCGCGTAGGGTCCAGACTTTTCGCCAGGTAGTAGTGGGCGGCGGCGCGCAGGTGCCCGGTGGGCGTGATGGTCATGTATTGGCTACTATCTGTAATGACTTGTTCGCGCAGTCCCCAGCTTTCATTGAAGATCACCCACGAAAAGATACTGGGATGATTGAAGTCCCGCTTGATCATCTCCCGCATGGCATGGGTCACTTCCAACTGGGCTTTCTCGGTCGGGTCGTTTTTTGTGTTCGGCACGTCGGCCATGATGAGCAGCCCCAAGCGGTCGGCCCAGTACAGCTTGCGGGGGATGGGTACTTTGATGTGGGGGCGCAGCCCGTTCAGCCCCAGTTCTTTCGCCCGTTCCAGTTCGTTGCGGATGAAGCTATCGGAGGGAAAGGTGTAGTAGCCCTCCGGGTGGTAGGCCTGGTCGAGCGCCAGTTGCAGGTAGATGGGCTTGCCGTTCAGGGCCACGTAGGGGTAGTCGGTACCGGGCAGGTCGGTCACCCCGATCTCCCGAAAGCCGAAGTAGGTCTGTACGCTATCCTCGCCGAAGCGGGCCGTCACTTCGTATAGGTAGGGGTCGTCGAGCGTCCACCGCCGGGCATTCGGCAGGGCGAAGGCAAACTTACCCATATCCTTCGTCTGCCGTATCTCCTTTTTGACCTCGACCGGGCCGTCCGGAGTGGCAACGGTCAGGTAGAGCGTATCTGCGCGTACGAGATGGCTGTCCAGTTGCACCTCCACTTCCACCCGTTCCCCGTCCAGGTCGGGCAGAAAGTGTAGGTAATCCAGGTACTGCGGCCCCCGGGCTTCCAAATAGGGCGTTTGCCAGATGCCCCGCACGTTGCCGTAAGCTTGCTTGCCGATCAGGGCCCGCCACCGCAGCCGGTCGTCTACGCGTACCACCAAGTTCTGTCGTTTCCCGTAGCGTATATGATCAGTCAGCTCAAACTCGAAGGGGTCATAACCGCCCTGGTGTGTACCGAGTAGGTTCCCGTCCAGCCAGACGGTCGACTCCCAGTCGGAAGCTCCGATGACGAGAAAGGTTCGCCGCCCCCGCCACCCTTCCGGCACACTGATGTCGTGCTGGTACCAACCGATGTCCGCCCCCTCCTCGTCCTCTACCCCCGAAAGCGGCGAGCCCCACCCGAAGGGTACCGTGATTTTTTGATCGAACCCCACCGGCGTGCTTGACCATCCTGATACCCGCCCAACATCCTCCGCATCCAGCCGGAAGTTCCACTCCCCGTTCAGGTTCTGCCAATCGGATCGCTGCCAGTCGGGCCGGGGGTGCTCCGGTAACGGGATCGCCTGCGCCGTCAACAACTGCACCGACACCAAACTCCACACCAAAATCCACCCAACCCCACGGCGATAGCGTGAGCGAAGCTCCTTACAATCCGTGCAAAAATCCGTGTCCATCCGTGCCAATCTGTGGTTCAAACCCCCCCGCGTTGCAGCCCCTCCCCATCCCTACAAAATCCGTGCAAATCCGTGCCTTAATCCGTGCAAAATCCGTGGTTCAAAACCCGCTGCGCAGCAGCCCCTCCCCCAACCGCCGCCCCCGCTGCCACAAAAACAAACTCCGCGGCTCCGGCACCCCCTCGTTCAGCAGCTCCACGTAGCCCTCCTCCCGGTCCGTCAGCTCCTCCCCCTCCCGGTAAACCACCTCCTGATCGTACATCCCCCGCACCCCCACCGCCACCACCGCCGGTAGCTCATCCGTCCGCCACAATGTATTCTTCGGCCGCCCCTTATACGGCTCGAAGCGCCCCACCTGCCAGTTCCAGAAGACATGACCGCGCCCCATGGCCGGCGGCAGGGCACTCGGATTTCCCCCGTGGGTGAACGACCCCCCGACGATATTATCGAACAGGTTCGACATCCCCAGCCCCGCGTGCAG
>CAZKPE010000124.1:3607-4861 GCA_964554545.1 uncultured Lewinella sp. | reverse complement strand
TCCACCCAGCCGTTGTCGACGTAGCTAAACTGAATGCCGTTGTAGCCATTGTCGTGCTCCCCGTTGCGGTGGTGGACGAACTCTTCCGACCAGTCGTTCGTAATCCGAAATTTTGCGACGCCGACGTTCTTCAGCATCCCCGGTACCCGCCAGAGCTTGGGTTGCCAGCGGGGGTCCAGCCCGACCAGCAGGGGAGCGTCCAGCGTCACTTCCGCTCCCGCTACGGCCGCTACCCGCACTAATTGTTGCACCTTGTAGCTACCCGCCCCACTCGTCTCCAGGTGCCGGCTGCCGATGCGTTCCAGGGGAGCCACCAGCGCCCGCACCAGCGAGCTATCCGATGCCTCCTGCTGGGTGAGCAGGTAGACGGTGCCCACCTGCAGCTCTGGGGGGCGGTCTACGGTGAGGGTCGTGGACCCCCGCAAATGTTCTCCCGTTACAGTCGCCGCCAGATTTTCCGGCTCTTCGAAGACCTTCGGAAGGTCATAGCCCACTTCCGGACTAAAGGAAACGAAGGAGGGATAAGTCCCCGCCAGCCAGGGCTTGCCCGCCACCGGGGTGGGGGAGGCGTGGTGGTCGAAGATGACCGTACCCCCGCTCTCTTCCCCGTAGCCCAAAAGAAATATGTTGCTGCTGCTGACGTGCACGAAGCGCCCCGTGGTCTCCACGTCGAAGTCGTACTGCCCCCGTGGGAAGTAAATCACCCCGCCACCGCCCGCCGCGGCCGAATCCACCGCCCGCTGAATGGCGTCGATATCGTCCAGCCCATCGTCCGGGATCGCCCCGAAGTCGGTAACCCTGAAGCCGGGCAGGTCCAGCTCCCGCAGGTCTTTCGCTTCCTCCCCGTTACGATAGCCGGCGTAGGAGAAATCGACGAGCGGACTGGCCGTAGAATCCGCCAACCACTGCCGTAGCACTAGTGGTAGCGATTCTTCCTCCCGTTCCCCCGCTCCACATCCGAACAGCAACAGTAGCCCGAGCCAGGCCCAGCCCGTTTGTCCCGCCTTCCGTCCGTTCCGCATAGCCATTAGATGAGCGAAGAACGAAATTGTAACCGAAATTGTCCGCCCCGTTACACCACCGCCGTTGACCGCTCTATATACCTACTGCCACCTATGCAATCCCGTCCCGCCACCCTTGCCCCCCTCTTCGATCTCCGCGCCCACCACGGTGAAGGCCCGGTCTGGGACCCGGCAGACCGAAAATTTTACTGGGTCGACCTACTGGAAGGACAGTTCTTTCGCGCCGACTGGG
>CAZKPE010000124.1:0-3507 GCA_964554545.1 uncultured Lewinella sp. | reverse complement strand
CGAAAATTTTACTGGGTCGACCTACTGGAAGGACAGTTCTTTCGCGCCGACTGGGGCACGGGGGTCGTGGAAACCTTCGTCGTCGGTCAACCCATCGGCGTGCTCGCTTTGCGGCGGGGCGCAGGTGTAGTGCTGGCCCTAAGGGACGGATTTTTCACCTACGACCTGCACTCCCGCCGCCTCGAGTCGATCCAGCCGATCGAAGCCGACCGGAAAGAGACCCGCTTCAACGACGGGGCCGTCGACCCCCGCGGACGCTTCTGGGCCGCCACCATGAGCTGGGAAGGCAAGCAGCCTATCGGGAAGATGTACTGCATGGACGGAAAGCGGCAGGTAGCCACCAAGATCGAAGGGATGCAACTCAGCAACGGTATCGCCTGGTCGGGGGCCGGAGATACCTTCTTCCATACCGACACCCTGGCCCAGCGGATCGACCGCTACGACTACGACCCGGAGAGCGGAGCGATCTCGAACCGATCCCCCTTCATCGACTTCGCCCCGGACGGCCACCCCGACGGCATCACCATCGACGAGCAGGATCACCTCTGGGTCGCCATGTGGGGCGGCGGCTGCATCGCCCACTATGACGAGCGGGGCCGGCTCGTGGAACGGTTGCCACTACCGGTCACCTATCCCACCAGCTGCTGCTTCGGCGGTCCGGAACTGAACGAGCTGCTCGTCACCTCCTCCCGCCGCGAACTCTCCCCCGCACAGCATGCCGAAGAACCCCTGGCCGGCCGCTGCCTGCGCCTGCCCGTAAACACCAAGGGCCGCCCCCAACTCCGCTGGGCCGGCTAATCCAAAACGCAGAGAATAGACCTACCCATGCAAAAAAAACTGCAACAAACCTGGCGCTGGTACGGCCCCGACGACCCCGTTACCCTGGCCGACGTTCGCCAGGCCGGCGCGACCGGCGTCGTGACCGCCCTCCACCACGTGCCGAACGGGGCCGTCTGGACGGTGGAGGAAATACAGCGGCGGCAGCGACTGATCACCGATGCCGGACTCGAATGGGCGGTCGTGGAAAGCGTCCCCGTTTCGGAGGACATCAAACTGCGCCGCGGCGATTACCGGGCGCACATCGAGAACTACAAGACCTGTCTGCGCAACCTCAGCGCCTGCGGCATCCACACGGTCTGCTACAACTTCATGCCCATCCTGGACTGGACGCGCACCGACCTCGACTACCCCCTTTCCGACGGGGCCCGGGCCCTGCGCTTCGACGCCGACCGCTTTGCCGCCTTCGATGTCTTCCTGCTCAACCGACCCGGGGCCGAGGGGGCCTACCCCGCCGAACGACTGGAAGCGGCCCGCGCCGTCTACGCTTCCCTAACCGACAATGAGAAGGCCGCCCTGATGGCCACCGTCACCGCCGGACTGCCCGGGGCCAATAATCACTTTTCCCTGGAGGAATTCCGGAACATGCTACAGGTCTACGGCGATATGAGCCCGGATGAATTGCGGGAGAACCTGAGCTACTTTCTCCGCGAGGTCGTACCCGTAGCCGAAGAAGTAGGCGTCTACCTGACCATCCACCCCGACGATCCGCCGTACCCGATCCTGGGCCTGCCGCGGGTGGTCAGCACCGAGGAAGACGTAGCCTACATTATGCAGGCGGTCGACTCGCCCCACAACGGGCTCTGCTTCTGCAGCGGCTCCTTCGGCGTGCGGCCCGATAACGATCTGCTGCGAATGGTGAATCGCTGGATCGACCGCATCCACTTCGTCCACTTACGGGCCACAAAACGCGACGTACACGGCAACTTCTACGAAGCCGGCCACCTGGAGGGCGACGTGGATATGTACGCCATCCTCTGCGCCCTCTCCCGCGAGCAACAGAAGCGGGACCGCCCCCTGCCCATGCGCCCCGACCACGGCCACAAAATCCTGGACGATCAGCGCAAACCCACCAATCCGGGCTACTCCCCGATCGGTCGACTCCGCGGATTGGCCGAGCTCCGGGGGGTGGAATACGCTATTCTGGCCGCTTCCCGTTGAAAATTTCCGGTATCCTCAGCACCTGCGTCCCCGCCCTTAGCTTGCGCTCCTGACCCTGCCAGTGGAAGGTTCCGGTTGTGCCGGGGGGGAGGGTGACGGTGGCGGAAAGACCGTCAGAGGTACGTTTCAGCTGAAGTTCCACGAAACCAGCGGGGTGGGGGGTATGGACCTCCAATTCCTTCAACGGTCCCAACTCGGGCGCGATACGAACCTGCCGCCAGCCCGGGGTCGTGGAGGTGATGCCGGCCACGATACTGTAAAAGTGGTAGTTGGGGCTGGCCCCCCAGCCGTGGCACTCGCTGCGGCTGTGCGGACCGGTCTCGGGCCAGGTGCTGGCCCCCAACTCGACCATCGTTTCCCAGGGCTGCAGGCTATGCAGGTAATGGTCGCCACGCCCCGCCCGGGACATGGCCTCGTTCAAATAAAATCGCCAGTAGAGAGTGGCGCGGGTGCGGTCCCCGATGGTCTGCAAGGTGTCGAAAAGTCGGCCGGCCTCCCGTCCCGTGACGACGCCGGTGAGGATCGCCAAGCTATTTGCGTGCTCGGAGATCAGGCCGGTATCGCCGGGTACGTCGGTGATGAGTCCGGTGGCCGGGTCCCGGTAGGTTTGCCGGATGCTCGTGCGCAATTGGGCGGCGGCGCGCAGGTGCCGGGCTTGCCGGAGGGAGTCGCCGAAGTGTTCCTCCAAATCAGCGGCCCACTGGAGGGCCTGGAGGAAGCTGAGGTCGGGAATGGCCCCGTAGCCGTCACTGTCACGGGGAGCCTCTCCGGCCTTGAAGGCCCAGTCGATAAATTCGTGGTAGTCCAGGGGCAGCAGGCGGCCGTCGGGTCGCTGGTGGCGATAGAAATAGTCGAGGATGGCCCGGGCTACGGGCAGTTTTTCGCGGACGAAGTCGGGGTCGTCCACCAGCCAGGCGTAGTCGCGCAACATCCCGATCCAGTACAGGGAGTAATTGGGGATGTAGTAGAGGCTATTGGTGGGGTAGCGGGCCGAGACGAAGCCTTCCTCGTTGAGCGACCAGCTGAATTGCTCGATGGCCTGCCGCGCCAGCCGGGGATCGCCGTAGCTGTAGTAGCCGGCCAGCGCCTGGATGCGGGTATCGCCCTCGAACTGACTCTCCTCGTAGTAGGGGCAGTCCATGTAGTGCTCGTGGGCGTTGGCGCGGAGGGTGCGGTCGCCAATTGTTAGGATGCGGCGGAGCAAACTTGTATCCACGATCCCTGCCTCCGCCACCGCCCGCCAGCGTACCGCCGACGGGAAGGGGTAATTACTCTCGACCATGCGCACGGAGTCGATGGTGAGCGCCTCGCCGTCCGTGCGAACCTCCACCTCCACGTAGCGCCCCGCCCGCCAGTAGAGTGGACGGTAGGTCCGGCCCCGGCCCCCGTCGGCCACGTACACGTCCTGCACGCCGGTGAAGGTTTTGCCCGCGATCTCGCCCCGGTGGCCCTTGTTGCGGTCGCGCAGTTCGCCGTAGTGGGGGGCCTCGACGTAGGTGAAGGTTAACT
>CAZKPE010000123.1:0-11462 GCA_964554545.1 uncultured Lewinella sp. | reverse complement strand
GTCGCCATCGCCGACACCCGCATCACTTCGGGCTCGGAAACGACCTCGGCCAAAAAAATCTCCCTCCACAAGCAGGGCAAGAACAACATTTTTCTGATGACCTCCGGCCTACGCTCGGTAAGAGATAAGGCGGTCACCTACTTCGAAGAGGTGCTCGAAAAAGAAGGCGGCCACTTCGACAAAATGTACAAGGCCGTCAACGCTTTCGGCGAGCAACTCCGCCGGGTAGCCGGTGAGGACAAGGCCAGCCTGGCCGCCTCCGGGCTCAGCTTCAACCTGTTCACCATCGTCGGGGGGCAACTCGAAAAGGACAGGGAACACAAACTCTACCTGCTCTACCCTGAAGGCAATTGGATTGAGATCGGCGAGGCCACCCCCTTCACCATCATCGGCAACTCGGGCTACGGCAAGCCCATCCTCAACCGGACGCTGAGCTACGAGAGCCCCCTCAATTTCGCCATTAAGTGCGGCCTCCTCAGCTTTGACAGCACCCGCGTCAGCGCAAACGACGTCGGCTACCCCGTCGATATGGTCATTTACCACAAGGATACCGGGTTCATGCACGAAGCCCGCTTCGAGGAGAAGGACACCGGCCACCTCGGCCAGCACTGGGGAGAGCGGCTACGGGAGGTGATCAAAGAAATACCCGACGACTGGATCACCGAACTGGTCAGCAAGGTCGAAAAGCAGGGGCAACAAGACAAGGTGCGGCAGATACAGGTGGCGCAGCAACAGCAGTAGCCAGCTAGTCAGTAGGTGGTTACCCGGGGGGCCAGTCGTTTGCTCAACATTTTACTTAGTCGGGCTACTACATCCGGCCGTTCCGGTGCTAGATTGCGCAGTTCGTGGGGGTCATCCCGGTGGTCGTACAACTCATATTCCCCGCCGGGATGGGTAATCAGGCGGTAGCGATCGGTGCGGACAGTACGGAAATCCCCCCAGTAGCCGACGGCAGGCCGTCCATCCCGCCCGGGCCTACGCAGCAAGTCAAGAAATGACGTGCCATGCACGTACGATGGCCTGGGCAGTTTCGCCAGCTCACAAAGCGTGGGGAAAATGCCGGAGGTCTCCACGATGGCCGCGGTACTCCGCCCCGGTGCCGGCATGCCGGGATACCGGACGATCAGTGGGGAGTGCAGCGACTCCTCGAACAAGGTGTGCTTCCCCCAGATGGCGTGATCACCCAGGTGCCAGCCGTGATCACCCCAGAGAATGACGACGGTATTCGTATCCGCACCCGTGTCGGCGAGCTTATCGAGCAGCTTACCGACGTTAGCGTCCGCATAACTGATACAGGCCGCGTAGTGTCGCCGTAGGCTGTCGGCGTACAGGGAATCGACCAGGGGGTCGGCAGATAATTTGTAGCGCCGGAACTCGCCGCTCTCGTGCCAGGTGGTCACCCCCTCCGGCCTTTTCGGGTTAGCCGGTTCGGAAATATCAACCCCCTCGTACAGATCGAGGTACTTGCGGGGAGCACCAAAAGGCAAATGGGGCTTAATAAGGCCGACGGCCAGGAAGAAGGGCTGCTCTCCTTCAACCAGTTGCTCCAGTTGTGCAAGGGCGGTAGCAATGATGCGGCCATCGGGATAGATCGCGTCACCCCCCTCCGCCGCCTCCAGGGCAGGCATGGTGTTGGGTTCGGCCGGCCGGATATAGCCGTTAGCCAGTCCATGCATACTACCGCGGGGGTCCGCCCACTCACCGCTGGGCATGAGGGCCGCATCCCAGGCGGCGGGCATTTCGATGTCGGTAGTATCATTCCAGCGCGGCCCGCCCATCCCACCCGGGTGGTGGCTGACCTTTCCTACGCTGACGGTCCGGTAACCGCTTCGGCGAAACCACTCCGGCATACTCGGAGGAACGGTATCCGCGCCCCCCCGCAGCGCCGCCGCCCGGTGGAAAAGCGCCATATTGTCGGCCGGCCCGTAGCGCCCCGTCAGCAGCGTATAGCGGGACGGGCCGCAACTGGGGGCATTGACGTAGTGGCGTTGGAAGAGACGTCCCGAGCGACCCAGCCGCTCCATATTTGGCGCGACGATGTAATCGGCTCCGTAGCTGGGCAGCTCCGTGCGCAGATCGTCCACGCAGATGAGGAGGATGTTGGGTTGACTCCCTTGCGCGTTCGCGCCACCATACCCCACCACGCCGAGCAGGATACACAGTTGGCACCGAAACCAGAAAACGGTGTTAGACATGGCAGAAAACGTTGTGCCCGGTTCCTTAATATCCCGGGTTCTGCCCTAAATCTACTTCAATATTGGCGTCAAGGTCATCTTGGGGAATGGGCCAGCGCCGGTGGTAGTCCTGGATGCTCGGGCCGGAAACCGGATTAAACCTCCGTACCCGTTCCACCAGCGTACCCGTGCGAACGAGCGTTAGGCGGCGCGGCTCCTCCACGACCAGTTCCCGGGCTCGCTCGTCCAGTAAGTAATCCAGATCGACCGCCGCCGCACTTACAGGATTTGCGTTGGACCGACTTCGTACGACGTTGATGTCCGCCGCTGCCGCCTCGCGGTCACCGGCCGCCAGGTGTGCTTCGGCGCGCAGCAAGTACGTTTCGGCCAGGCGCATGGCGTAAAAGTCATTGTATACCCTGCCGGAACGGTCATAGCCCTGTGGATATCCCTCAGGCATGGCCGCCTTCTTCACGAATACGAAGTGGGCACGATCCAGGTCGGAAACGGTAGGCTGGATCACCTGACCGAAGTCGGGCGAGGCGGGGTTATTGTTCACGTAGCGCCGCTGCATATTGTAGCCCGAGTTCCGCAGGTCGTTATGGAAGTCGGAAAGCCAGATCAGGGAGTCCAGGTAGTTAGTGGGCTTCACGAAGCCGACGCCCCGCCCCAGGGTATCCGCCTCTACGTAGGCCCGGTTGCCCTCCGAGTCCTTCAGCCGCTCGTACATCGGTGCCCAGGCGCGGGTCAGTCGATTCTGCGGGTTTCCGTTAAGTTCGGCAAAGTCCATCTGCCACACCCAGATGGCCTCCTTATTTCCACTGGTCCGGTTCTGGTTCTCGCTGCGGAACAAGTCCCAAAAGACGTCCCCAGGCTGCCCGGTATGGTTGCCGAAGCGCTCGCGCATCAGTTCGTACTGGGGGTCATCGACCACTCGGGTCGCGGCGGCAATGGCCCCCTCCGTATCCCCCAGGGAAAGGAGGGTTTCAGCCAGCAAGTGCTCGGCGGCGGCAGCAGCCAGCCGACCGTCCCCCGGATTTTCCCGGGGAAGGTTCGCCCGCGCGAACTCCAGATCCGTCACCATAACCTGCCAGACTTCCTCCTGCGGCGAACGTGAAAAATTAAATCGCGGGCCATCGACTGCCTCTAGCAGGATGGGTACGTCCCCCCATAAATGCGACAAATAGCGGTAGGCGAAAGCCCGGAAGAAGCGAGCACTTGCCTCCGTACGCGCCCGCTGCTCTTCCGTAATTTCGGCTTCCGGCAGGGCCGCCAGAATTGCGTTAGCGTTGTTCACGATGTCGTACAACAACCGCCAATAATTGCGCACGATGATATTGGTTGAATTGACCAGATCGTAGTTGGTAAAGAAGTTCTGGGTCGGTACCACGAACCAGGCCAGGTCCGTCCCGGTGGCGTAGAGCGTAGTCACAGCCTTGTCGCCCTCGATACCTGCGCTGATGAGCTCACTGGTCCGCATACCGCGAGAAAGCCGATGCAATTCCGCCACGCCGGCCTGTAACCCCTCCACGCTGGCGTAGGCATTATCGGGATTCAAAAATCCCCGGGGGTCTTCCTCCAGCACATCGCTGCTACAGGAGCTCAACAGGAACAGCAAGGCATACAGCAGGGGGCGCGGGCGCAGGTGTGGGCGTAGTCGGAAGAAACATTCGGCAGGAAGGGTCGCCGGCTTTGTCTTTGGTAGCTGCATGATGGTCGGGTTAAAAGCTGAAGTTGACCCCCGCGGTGTAGGTACTGATGAAGGGTAGGTCGCGTACCGTGGTCTGAGTTTCCGGGTTGTAGCCCGACCAATCGGTAAAGGTGTGGAGGTTCTTGGCCGAGGCGTATACGCGCAGGTTACTCAGCCCGGTGCGGGTGAGTACTGCCTCCCCGAAATTGTACGACAGGCTGACGTCCTGAATGCGCAGAAAGCCGCGCGACTCCAGGATGGGGTGGCGGAAGGGCGGATTGTAGTCGAGCCGCGGGTACTCGTTCGTCGGGTTATCGGGTGTCCAGTAGGGTACGTCCGCCAGATTGAATCGCTCGGAGTAGGTTGTATTGTTGCGGTCGTTGACGCTCCGGGTCTCGAAGTTGTCCCCTACGTAATAGTTTTTGTCGCCCCCGCCGGCGGCCCCGTTCAGCAGGATGTAGAGGGAAAAATTGCCAACCGAAACCGTGTTACCTATGCTGATGAGGAAGTTCGGGTCCGTGAGCCCAAGTATGGTGCGGTCCCGGGGCGTGATCTGACCGTCACCGTCCGTGTCCACGATGCGAAAGTCACCAGGCCGGTAAGCGGGCGGTATCTCGTCTCCAATCTGGTAGATGCCATCGGTCTGGAAACCAAAGATTGCACCTGCGGGCTCGCCAATGAACCAGCCATTGGATATGTCGTCATCCTCCTGCCCGTCCCCGTCGGCGTCCAGCCCCCCCAGGCTTACGATCTCGTTTCGGTTCAGGGAGAAGATAATACTGGGGTCCCACCGTACGGCCGCGGTCTGTACTAAGGTCCCATTCAGGGAGAATTCTACGCCCCGGTTTTCTACTTCCCCAATGTTGGTAATGAGGCTGTTGAAGCCGGTAATAGTCGGCAAACGCCGGCGCTGCAGCAAATCGGTGGTATTGGATGAGTATACATCCAGCGTGCCCCCCAGCCGCCCGTCGAAGAGTTTGAAATCAAAACCGAGGTTGCGGGCCGTAGTCGTTTCCCAGGACAGGTTACTGTTGGCCAGGCTACTCACCCCGAAGGTGGCGATACTGCTGCCCCCGTTACCAAACAGGTATTGGTTGATCCCGATGCGGGCCAACGAGCTGTAGCGGTCGATCCCCTGGTTGCCATTGCGCCCCCAGGAGAGCCGCAACTTGAGGTAATCAATGACGCTGTTGTCCCGCAACCAGCCCTCATCACTTACCGTCCAGGCCAGGGCCACGGCGGGGAAAGTGCCGTACTTGTTGTTGGCCGCGAAGGCCGAAAACCCGTCCCGGCGCACGGTGAAGGTGACCGAGTAGCGATTGTCGTAGCTGTAATTCAGCCGCGCCATCTGGGCAATGGTGTTCTGTTCCTCAAAGTTGGAATTGACGGTTTGCACTTCCCCCAGTCCGAGGTTGTTGTATCCCAACTCCTGGGAGACGAAGTTCTCGGCCCGGGCATTGGAAAAGTCGAACCGTCGGTTCTCCCGGCTGTAAAGCAGGGTGGCGCTAACGGCGTGGCGCTCGGCGAACACCCGATTGTAATTGATGATGTTATCGAGTGTCCAGTCGGTGAAGCGGTTGAAGTTTTTCGTAGCAATGCCATTGTTGAGCTGGCCGTTGACCGAACTGACGTTGTCTAAAAAGCGGTTGTTCCGGCTCTCGCGAACGTTGCCGGCGTAGTTAAGTGTCCACTTCAGCCCCCTGACGAAGGGAACCTCCAATTGGCTCGACAGTACACCCCGCAGGCTACTACTCTTGCTTAGATCGTCGTAGATAGTGCGGATCAGGGGGTGCTCCCCCAGCGGATCGCCGAAGGGCAGAAAGGCGTACCCCCCCGGCCCGTCCTCATCGAAAAAGTCGCCGTAGGGGCTGATGCGCACCGCTTGCTGTAGACTGGCCTCCACGCCGCTGTAATCCTTGTGGGTATAGGAGGTATTAACTGCTACGGTGTACCAGTCGGTGATTTTATTGGACAGGTTCAGATTCAGGGTGGCCCGGTCGAAGTCGTCATTGATCGCGATGCCCTCTTCGCGGAAGTAGGTACCGGCCAGGTAGTAGCTCGTTCGGCCAGTACGCCCCGATACGTCTATGTGATAATTACTAATGGTGCCGGTGCGCAGGGAACGGTCGACCCAGTTGGTTTCCATACCCGCATCCCGGTTCGCCCGCTCCACATTGGTCAGTTCAATGGGGGTGGCGTCCGGATTATTGGCTAGAATGATAGCGTTGTAGTCAGCGATCTTTTGTTCGTAGCCTGCCCCGTCGAGTAGCGTCACCAGGCTTTCCGGCTCCTGAATGCCATAGTAGGTGCTAACGTTGAAGGTGGGCTTCTCGGTCTTGCCCTGTTTGGTCGTCAGCAGGATGACCCCATTGGCGGCCCGTGCCCCGTAGACGGCCGCCGCGCTGGCGTCTTTCAAAATATCCACCGAGGCAATGTCATTGGGGTTGAAGTCCGAAAGCTGGCCGTTGTAGATGATATTGTCGACAACGATGAGCGGAGAGTTGCTGGCCGTAAGGGAATTATTCCCCCGAATGCGGAGCTGCGGATCCTGCCCCGGTCGCTCGGGCGAAAAAACGTTGAGCCCCGGCACCCGCCCCTGGATCGACTGCAGGATGTTCTGATTCGGCAAAGCGTCGGTTTTATCGGTGGTGACGCTGACTACGCTACCCGTCACGTCGCTGCGCCGCTGGGTTCCGTAGCCGATCACGACGATCTCTTCGAGTTGGCTCACATCGCTTCCAAGCTCCACGTCGATGGTGGTTTGCGTGCCTACCTCCATGCGTCGGTTAGTGTACCCGAGATAGGAGAAGAGGAGGACCGACGTTTCGCTTGCCACGTTGATCGTGTAGCGGCCATCTACGTCCGTAACCGTTCCGTTCGAGGTTCCCTCCTCGAGGACGTTCACGCCAATAAGGGTCGTACCGCTATCGTCCGTAACTACCCCGGACACGGTAATCGCGACGTGCAACGCATCTATCCGGTCAGGCAGGGAGTACAGTCGCCGCAGAGGTGATCGTGCGGCGGAGCGGGGCACCGCTGGCAAAATGGAAGTACCCGGGGGGACGGCTGAAGTGAAGCCCGCTGACGGATTCTTCCGTTTGGCCGGATTCAACATGACGAAGCGACCATCGATCAGTTCATAGTCCAGCTCCAGGGGGGTGAGCAGACGGCTGATCGCTTCTTCGGTTGCCTCGTTTGCCAGGAATTGATAGCGCACGGACTGTCCGGCAACCAGGGCCGCTTCGTAGTTGAAGAATACCTGGTACCGCTCTTCCATTTCATTCAGTACGCTATCCAGGGGCCGCTCCTGCTCCTCGGCGGCGGAGAGCGGTACGCTCAGCATACCGATGAGCAAGAACTGTAAGGCGAGTAACGGGTGCATGATACTAGTGACTAGAGGGTAATTGCAAAGAATAGGTGTCTCCGTCCCGGTGCAGTTCCGTGCCGGTGGAACGTGCCAGTAACTTCATCATCCGGTTCAGATCGCCGAGCGGAAGCGTGAGGGTAAAGGCGCGGTCCGCCACGCCCGGATCAAGAGGGGCAACCGCCAGGTCGTGAGTGGCGGACAGGCGGAGACAGATGTCCGCCAGCGTAGCTTGCCGGAAGGATAGGTAACCCTGCTTCCAGGAGGGGGGGATTGGGGGCCGCCGAGCAGGGTGTGGAGGGACAAGCTGCCCATGCCGGGCCGAAAATTTCATTTCCTCACCGGGATGTAGTTCGAGCTGGCGATTAGCCGGTTCCCGCAGGTCGATACTGACCCGGCCTTCCCGCAGCCGCACCTCCGTTTCCTCCCGGTAAGTACTCACCTCGAAGACCGTGCCCAGCACTTCGACGCTCAGGTCTGCGGTCACCACCCGAAACTTGGTCCCGGAGCCCGGGTGACGCGACACTTCAAAATCTGCCTCACCAATCAGTTGTACGCTCCGAGGACTGTCTTCCGCCCACTCCCCGGCGTAGATCAGCGTCGAATTGCCGTTGAGGGTAACTACGGACTCATCCGGCAGCACCAAACTGCGGACCTCACCGGGACCCGTCCGGACGGTGATCAAACGAGCCGATCTTTCAGCCCGCTCCCAAAACCAAAGACTGACCACTAATAGTACCATGGCCGCCACGGCCAGTTTGCCCCAATTTTGCTTTACCCGCTTCGGCGGTGAGGAGGGCTGAATCTGTTCGCTCACCCGGGATAGTACCCGCTGGCGCACTCGCGGGGAAATTCCCTCCTGCTCAGGCGAAGGGTCGGCGTTCAACCCTCCCCACTCATCATCAACTTTGTCCGCCGTGGTAAGAAGCCGCAGCAATTCCCGGGCCTCCGTCTCTCGTAGGTTTCCCTCGCCGAGTAACCGCAACAACTCCTTCCGCCTTGTTTCATCGCTTTGCTCCATGGGTGAGACGACCTGGGCCTTTCACCCTACTATCCAAGCGATCTACTCCAAGAGACTATTTGTACCCCGAATAATTTTTCTTAACTGATAAATTTGATAACTTACTTCGGCACAACGACCAGATTATATTGTCCGGGCACTCCAGAAATATCGACTATAAAGCCTTCGTCCGGGGTTGCCAGCGGGCCTTTGAAGGCATCTATCAGGCACACTTCGGTCAGGTTTACCGCTACTGTTTAGCCTATCTGAAGATCGCAGAACTGGCGGAAGAGACTACGGCTGACATATTCGTACGACTGTACACCAGCCGCCACCGCTTCGATCCCGACCGACCGATCGCCCCCTTCTTACTCAAAATCGCACGGGATACGATATATAATCAACTGAAACGCATTTCCAGGCAGACCGAGCTTAAGGCCCAATGGCTGTCCGCTTTCGAACGAGCAGTTCCGGAAGCAAGCAGTCCGGAAGATACTTATCTGACCCACGAACTGCGGGAACAAATCGACGTCGCCATTCATCAACTTCCCCCCCGATGCGCCGAAATCTTCCGGTTGCGTAACCGCGGCCTCAAAAATCGAGAAATTGCCAAACGGCTCTTCATCTCCCCCAATACCGTACGGGCGCAGTTAGTCAAAGCCCGCCGTCTGCTACGACTTCGATTTGAGTAGCCTTCGCGCCGAACAGATCGCCCCCCCGCAGACCTTATAAAGGTGGTGCTACGACTACGGAAACAACGGGAACTTACCATTCTGGGGTTCGGTCTCGCCCTACTAGCCGCCGCCGTCTACGCAGATCACCGCGATGACACCCCCGCATTCTCCCCTACTGCGGCGGGCTACACCGGCAGGGACATCAATCCCATCGACCGCCTGGGCTACACCGAACGGGACGAGCGGGCCGGACAATTGGCCGATGCCGGTCTGTACGGCGGGCCCACCTTACCCCTCCTACTTTCATTGCACCTGCGTCCGCGCCAAAACTACCCCGCCCTGCTGCTCGTCTGGCTGGAAACGATGTTACTGACATTCGCCCTCACCAGTCTGATCAAAAATACGGTAAGCCGGCCCCGCCCCTACGTCTATAACGATGACTGGCAACCCGACCGCCCCCTTGCCCGCAAAGACCGGGCGGCTTTTCTGAGCGGACACGCCGCCAACGCCACGGCCGGGGCCACCCTCTTCGCCGGATTATTGGCCGCTTACGGACTGGACCGCACCAAATTCGGTCGGCTCCTGGCGGGAACGGTAGCGGGCACCACCGCCTTCCTGCGCGTCAAGGCCGGGAAGCACTGGCCGACGGATGCCCTGGCGGGAATTTTGCTCGGGGGCGGGGTCGCGGGTGCGATGTTGTGGGGACATCGGCGATGAACCCTAAACCGAAAACATCGTTTACGTACAGAAACAATCCACCTATACGTGAACGCAACGAAAACCGATCGGAAGCTGACCCTGAGCCTGAACGGTAAAGTCATCGACCGGGCGAAGGTGTATGCCCGTAAACACGGAACGAGCATCTCTAAACTGACCGAAAAGTATCTAGCCGAACTGACTGAAGAGTCAGATGAAGAAGAAGAGATCAGTCCATTAGTTCGAAGCCTGATTGGCGTAATCAAGGTCCCGGACGACTACGATTACCGACAAGATATTTATGAGACGCTAATGGAGGAGTATAAATGAAGGAAGTTTTCGCCGACACCAACGTCTTCATCGATTTACTGACTGAGCGCGAACCATTTTACAAAGATGCATCCATATTATTCTCAAGGGCACAAGCGGGAAGAATTGAGATATATATCTCCGCGCTCACCATTGCAACGGCTAACTATTTACTTGCAAAAGAGATTGGTGCCACGCCGGCGCGCAGACTGCTCAGCCGATTCACCCCGATCACGAAGATCGTTGCACTAGACGATAGTATCCTGCAGCAGGCGCTGTCCGATCTGTCCTTCCCGGATGCGGAGGATGCTATGCAGTACTATTCCGCTCTGGTGTGTGGGGCGCCTCTGTTAATCACTCGGAATCCAAAACACTTTAAAGCTGCCTCGATCCCCGTAGTCTCCCCCGCCCGGGCACTGTCAATTTTGAAGTGAGAACAAACCATAACCCACCCCATCCGTTCCCCTAGCGAATTTTCGCTTAAACGATCCGCATGAAATTGTTAGTCTGCGTCAGCAAGACGCCCGAGACCACCACCAAGATCCAGCTCACCGGCGACGGTAGCGACATCGATACCGCTGGCGTCAATTACATCATGAACCCCTACGACGAGTGGTACGCCCTCGTCCGCGCCCTGGAGCTGAAGGAGGCCGGAGGCGGCAGCGTGACCCTGCTCAACGTAGGCCCGGCCGACAACGATTCCGTCATCCGTAAGGGGCTGGCCATCGGGGCCGACGACGCCGTCCGCATCGACGTGAGCGAGGAAAAGGACAGCCTCTTCACCGCCCGGCAGATCGCCGAATACGCAAAGGGGGAAGGCTACGATATCATCTTCTTCGGCAAGGAAACGATTTCCTACAACGGTTCCGAAGTCGGGGCCATGGTCGCCGAGTTCATGGACCTCCCCTACATCGGCGAAGCCAGCAAACTGGAAGTGAACGGCAGCACCGCCACCGTCACTCGCGACATCGAAGGCGGCGAGGAGGTCATCGAGGTCGACACCCCCCTGGCCGTCAGCGCCGCCAAGGGCATGGCCGAGCAGCGCATCCCCAACATGCGGGGCATCATGATGGCTAAGCGCAAGCCGCTGAACGTCGTCCAACCTACCGACTTCCCCGATACCACCCGCATCGCCCACTACGATAAGCCGGAAGAAAAAGGCAGCGTCAAACTCATCGAGCCGGATAATATGGACGAGCTGGTGCGCCTGCTACACGAAGAAGCCAAAGTCATTTAATTACACCCAACAACCCACCCATGGTACTAGTATACGCCGAAGCCACCAACGAAACATTCAAAAAAGCCGCCCACGAGGTAGTTGTATTCGGTAAGAAAACGGCCGACGTGCTGGGTACTTCCTGTCACGCACTCGTTTTGGGCGGGGCCGCAGGTGCCGAGGAACTCGGAAAATTTGGGGCGGAAAAAGTCCACCGGGTCAACGGTCCGGAACTGGAAAAATTCGATGCCGCAGTCTACACCGTAGCGATCGCCGAGGTAGCCAAGAAATTGGGTGCGACGGTCATCGTGCTTTCCCACAACAGCACCGGCAAGAACA
>CAZKPE010000122.1:0-11469 GCA_964554545.1 uncultured Lewinella sp. | reverse complement strand
ATTTATAAGCTCGCTTTAGGGCAAGCTGTTTAGGCATTGACGAAAAGATGACCTATTCCGACCCTTCTACGCCACTCCAGCCGGCGAAAACGGCCGGATCGATACCGGTGAGGCTCAGGAAAGCGATACCCATCAAGCCGGTAATGAGAAAGGCCATACCCAATCCGCGCAGGGCGGGGGGTACGTTGCTGTAGCGGATCCGCTCCCGGATCGCCGCCAGTGCAATGATAGCCAGGAACCAGCCGAAGCCGCCGCCCAACCCAAATGCGATCGACTCGGTCAGATTGTACTCCCGGCTGACCATGAAGAGACTTCCTCCCAGGATGGCACAGTTCACCGTGATCAGTGGAAGGAAGATACCCAGTGCCGCGTAGAGCCCCGGGCTGAATTTCTCAATGACCATCTCCACCAGTTGCACCGTAGAGGCGATGACGGCGATGAAGAGGATGAAGCGCAGGAACTCCAGCTCGGCGGGAATGAGGATGAACTCATTGATCACCCAATTGATCGGCATCGTGATGCCGAGTACGAAGATGACCGCCAGTCCCAGGCCGGTAGCCGTCGAAAGTGTCTTGGAGACCGCCAGGAAGGAACACATACCGAGGAAGTAGGCTAGCACCATATTCTCGATGAAGGCCGACTTGATGAAGATATTGAGGAAATCACCCATGATGAAGGGATTAGGGGGGTCAGGGAGTGAGGGGGCCAGGGGCCGTCAGAACGGATACTGTTTAAGAGACGTCGACCAGTTTGGTGTTATAGCTACGCTGAATCCAGATGAAGACCGCGATGACGAACATCGCCGCGGCGGGCAGCACCATGAGATTGTTGTTCGCGTACCAACCGAAGAAGCTTCCAATACCACTATCGGCGGCGGTGTTGATCCAGTACTGGGTGGTGTCGCCGCTGGGGCCGATGATGTTCATGGCAATGGGCGAGCCGGCGAAGAGGCTGCCCTTACCGAACAGTTCGCGAACCACGCCGACGGCAACCAGGATGAGGCCATAACCGGCACCGTTACCGACCCCGTCCAGAAAGGACCGCCACGGCTTATTGGCCATTGAGAAGGCCTCCAGTCGGCCCATCACGATACAGTTGGTGATGATCAGCCCGATATACACCGACAGCGACTTGTAAACCGGGAAGGAAAGCACCTTCAGGGCCTCGTTGACGATCGTGACCAGAAAGGCGATGATCGTCAACTGCACGATGAGGCGGATGCTCTTGGGCATCGTATTCCGCAGCAGCGAGGTGAACAGCGCCGAAAAGGCACACACGAACACCACGGCGACCGCCATGACCAGCGAGGGGTAGACCAACGAGGTCACCGCCAGGGCTGAACAGACCCCGAGCACCTGGATGGTGATGGGGTTGTTATCCAGCAGGGGATCGACCAGCAGTACACGTTCCTTTTTCCCGAAAAGAGGTTCTTTCTCCTTCGGTTTCGGATCGGCCACGATGCCGGTTTTGATTTCAGTTGTCTCTGCCATGCTGCGTTACTTAAGGTTCATGCTGGTGGTCGTTCCCTCCCGCTGTTCTTCGATGTAGGGTTGGTAGGCCTTCAGGCCGTTGTAGAGCATCTTCGTGACGCCGTCGGCCGTTACGGTGGCTCCACTCAGTCCGTCTACCTCGTGGTCCAGATCGACGGCACCGCCCTTGCGGACCAGGATGCTGACGAACTGATCGCCATCGTATATCTGCTTGCCCTCAAACTGAGCTTTCCAACCGGCGTTGTCTTTGATTTCGGCTCCGAGCCCGGGGGTTTCCCCGGCGTGGTCGAAGCTGGCTCCGATCACCGTATTCAGGTCGGAGGCCAGGGCAATGTTGCCCCAGATCGCATCCCAAAGACCGTTACCCCGTACACTGAAGACATAATAGCTGTCACCGTCTATTTCGAAGCGATTAATCGGATAGCGACGCTGGGCCTCGGGTTTCTTCAGTTCCGCGGCCAGATCGATATCGGCTACGCCCACGCCTTCTACCGGCTCGCCGGCGGAGTTGACGACGATCTCGGTGACCTGGTCATCAAAGATAGCCAGTACCTCCTCATCCGTCAGCGATGCTACCGGGTTACCGGCGGCGGCCAGCGGCTTAGCGAGGGTCGCCAGGATCTCCCGCTTGTTGAAGATATCCTCGTTCCGGGCGGCGGCCTCGGCCGTTAAGGTCCGGAAACCCGCCAGTACGAGGGCCACGACGACCGTCATGATCAGGCCGAAGATGTAGATGCGCTTGGTGTCCATGGTTTGGATTGATTAGTAGATGCCCACGTTCCCGACGGGGCGGTAGCCCTCGGCGTTCTCGGGGGTGAAGACGTCGACCTCGCCGCGGCGGGTGATGAGCTCGTCCCGCGTTTTGGCCATGGAAGCGGTCCGCTTGGCCCGGCGCTTGATGTTGGCCTGGTAGACGTAGTGGTCGATGAGGGGAGCGAAGGTGTTCAGAAGGAGGATGGAGAGCATCCAGCCCTCGGGATAGGCCGGGTTGAGGACCCGGATGATGAGCCCGATGAAGGCGATCAGGAAGCCGTAAATCCACTTACCCGTCGGGGTGTCGGCACTACTGACGGGGTCGGTCGCCATGAAGGTAATGGCAAACAGGAAGCTACCCATGATCATCTGCCGCAGCGGATGGATAGCCATGAAGCGGAAGATGCCGGGGGTGTCCTCGGTGATTTCCGCCGGAGCAATAGCGTTGAGCATCAGCGCGCCGACCATGAAGCCGATCAGTCCGCCGACGATCACGCGCCAGTCCGCGATACGGGTCACCATCAGGAAAATCATGCCGATGATGATCAGGGGAGCGCTGGACTCACCGATCGAACCGGGAATAGTACCCCAGAAGATGCTGCTCTGATCGTAAACGGCCGATACCCCGGCCCAGCCTTCCTTGGCGGCGATACCAAGGGGAGTGGCGCCGGTGAAGCCATCCGCCACGATCTGTCCGCCATTGCCGAAGACCGACCAACCAAAGCCGGCGAACACCCAGTCGAAGGCGTTATGGGCCAGTCCGTATGCCTCACTGGCGTAGACGCCTACGTCCACCTTCTCAATACCGCTGATCCAGACTTCATCACCGGAAATGGTGGTAGGATAGGCGAAGAAGATGAACACCCGCGAGAGCAGGGCGATATTCCAGATATTCATACCGGTGCCCCCAAAGGCTTCCTTACCGAGGACGACGGCGAAAGCCACCGAAACAGCCAGGATCCACAGCGGAATGTCCGGTGGCATGATGAGGGGAATGAGCGCCCCGGAAACCAGAAAGCCTTCCTCCACCGAGTGCCCCTTCTTGGCGGCGTAGAGGAACTCGATCCCGAGCCCGACCACGTGGGTCACGATGAAGATGGGGATGACCTGGATGAGGCCGTAGACGATCTTCAGGTGAAGTCCTTCGAGCAGCCCGGTATACTCGCCGAGGGCCAGGAAGTGCTGGTGACCGATGTTCCAGGTACCGAAAACGTACAGCAGCTGCAGGGCGAGTACGACCTGAACCATTTGCCGCTTGAGGTCCATGCCGTCACGTACGTGAACACCACCGGTAGTTACCGCAGGGGGCTGGAAGAGAAAGGTATAGAAAGCGTCGTAGGTCGTGTGCAGGAGCGGGGATTCCTTATGGTCCGGCTCAAACTTGGTAACGAAATCGTGTAATGCCTTCATGGTAAGCTTTATGAGGTCGGGCGGATAAAAGAAAACCGCCCGGCGATGCTATAGTTAACTCTGCGCAATCATGGTGTCGTGGCCCTGACGCAATATCTGTTGCAGGGGCTGCTTGCTCACGCAGGCGAATTCGGCCAGGGCTACGTCTTCGGGAACCAACTCGTAAATGCCTAGCCCTTCCATACTCTCCAGATCGTTGACCAGGATAGACTTCATGAGATGGGTGAGGTAAATATCCATCGGCATGACGTACTCGTAGTCGTTGTTGACTACAAAGGCACGACGCTCCCCGTGGGAGTTGGTAGTGATGTCGATCTTGTTACTCAGGACCGGAATGGTCGGGGAGATGGATGCCCGCGGCTTGAGGGGCAGCAGCCAGCCGAAGACCTCGGCTTCGTTCCCCTCGGGAATGGCCGTGATCTGGCGATCGAAATTGCCCAGGTAAGCATCCGTGGTCTTCTGCGTACCGGAAAGCACATCACCACTGATGATCCGGGCGTTGTCTTCCACGTGGGTCACGCTGAGCAGCTCGCCAATGTTCGCCCCGGCGTAGGTGCGCACGTAGGAGGGATCGGCGATGGAGCCGCCCCCGAGGGCCACCAGTCGGGTGGTATCAAAGCGACCGTTCTGGAAAACTTCTCCTAGTAGGAGGACAGCCTCCACCGAAAGGGTCCAGACGGTATTATCGCCGGTCCCGCAGGGATGGATGTGGTGAATTTGCACGCCAACATTGCCCGCTGGATGAGCGCCACGGAAGTAGCGCTTCTCCACGCCGCTTACGGCGGAATACGGGGTGTCGGTCTCTCCGCGTCCATCCAGGCCGAGGTAGACCAATCCGGGTGTCAGGCGACGCAGCACGTTGATGCCGGCCTGAAATTCGGCCAGGCGACCGCGGACGGTCAGTTTCAAATCGGCACCGACCGGCGAGGTATCGAAGGTCGAGACGAAGATATCGCGGGGAACGACGTCGGGATCGGCCACAATATTGTAAGGCCGCTGGCGGATGTGGGGCCAGACTCCGCTTTGTACCAGAAATTCAACTAAATCCTCCCGGGATGCGTCGGCGGCGGGTAGCTCGTACTTCCGGCTCTGCTGTTCCTTATCGGCCAGGATAACCACTTCGGAAATGGAGCGCTTCAGGCCCCGGTTGATCTCGATCACCTCTCCGCTGACGGGGGCGGCGAACTTGACCCGGTCCATCTGCTTGTCGTAGAAGAGGGGGTCGCCGGCCTGTACGCTGTCACCTACCTCGACCAGCATCTTGGGGATGGGCCGGATGCCGAAGAAGTCGGGGGGGCAGACCGCGTAACGGGTGACGGCAGGCTCGTGAATGTCGGCTACCGGTACGCCCTCCATAGGAATGTTATAGCCCTTGTTTAGCGTAAACACGTGGGCCTTCTGGAGGTAGTCCGGCGTCTTGCTGGCGAAGAGCTGACGAAAGGAGGGGAAAAGCCCCGCTTTGTTCTCCTCGTCGATACCGATCTGTTTGGATTCGATCACCATGAAGTTATCAGCCACGCTGACCACGATGAAAAAGAAGATGATCAGGGCCGTGGCGGCTATGCCATAAAAGACCAGGTTGCTGCCCGTAGCCGACGACTGCGATTGCAACAGCAGGACTGCCACAAACAGGGTGAGTATACCGGCCGTTCTCTTGAAGATGCTCATACGCAAGGCAGAGGTTTAGTAGCAAAAAACGGTCGGAAGCGACCGAAAAAGGCCTAAAGCCCGTAGACTTTTGGCAATCGCCGCAAAGTTACGACTTCGGTAACATCTAATCCACCAGAGGCCCAGCTTGTTAAGCTGAGTGGTTTATTTAGATTTAATCTACCGAGTAGCGCCGATTTTGTTCACTGCCTTAAGGCGATTACGGTACTGAGCTGGCAGTGGCCCCGGTCCACCAGGATGTCAATTTCCGCCGCCGCCCTGAGGTAGACCAGGTCCCCATCGCTGCAGGTCACCACCCGCTGCCCGACCCTGAAGGTTGCCGTAGATCGTTGACCGTCGACCGTGATTGGTGGTGGAGGGGTGGAGTATGCTAAATTCACCTGTTCCCCTTCCACCTGCGCCCGCGCCGCCAAAAACCGCGCCTGCGGCTTGTAACCGCGGACCAATAGGGTAAACGGAGGAGTAAATTCAGGGTAGGTGAAGGCCGGGCGGTACAGCTCAATGGCCGGCTGAAAATTCACCACCCGCCGCCCCCGATCCACCTGCACGAAGGTGCCGTACAGCGCATGCCCGTTCAGCGTAAGCGCACCGATCAGGAGAACGGCGGCCAACCAACGGATGCCTCCCCCCCGACGCAGCCAGCCGACCCAGGTGGCTGCCCCCGCCCCGATCCACAGCCCGAGCAGGGGTAGAAGGGGGTTCTTGTACCAGAAAATCTTGGTTTCCGCCAGGGAGATAACCAGCAGAAAGCTCAGGAAAAGAGCGCCGGTCAGCGTCATCAGCCGGCGGTCCACGCGAAACGATGAAAGGAGGGCGGGAAGAAGAAGGAGGTTGAGATACCGGTTACCCTCATCGACGATCAAAAACCGGATGTACGTCTGCCAGTCTCCGCCGTGGCCTTCGCGGGCTTCGGTGAACCGGCCCCCAACCTCATTTTGCCAGACCAGGGCCAGATAGCCCGGATCGAGTACTTCCCGGATCGGGTAGTAGCTGCCGATACCCACCAACGCCAGGAACCCTACTATGTAAAGTCGGGGCTGACCCAGGACCACGCGCGCGCCGGGGTCGATCAGTAGCCAGAGCCCAAAACCCGGCAGAAAAAAGCAGCCTGCAATACCCTTCGTCCAACCGGCGAGTAACAGGCAAAGTCCGAAGGCCAGGAGGCAAACCAGGCGCTGACTTCGCACGTAGCGATATATGCTGACGAGTTGGCCGAAGAGGAATAGCAGGAGTAGCGCATCGAAGTCTCCCGACCGGCCCCCGTGGTTACCCATGAAGTCGGCACTGCAGACCAGATACAGCACCGCCCCCGCCCCGGGCAGATAACTCCCCCAGTCGCGGCGGCTCCACCAAAGCAGAAGGACGGAAAGGGAAAGCGTAGCAAGGACGGCCGGTAGCCGGACGGCGAACTCGGAAACGCCGAAGAGGACCATACTCCCCGTCTGCAGCCAGATGAGCAGGGGCGGTTTGGTACCCCAGTGATCCGGTCGCCCGGCGTAGGTCGGTACCAGCGGATGACTCTGGCCGGTCAGCATCTCGATCGCGCTGCTGCCCCGCCGCGCCTCATCGAAGGGTTGCAGGTGGCTGGCCCCCAGCCGGTGGAAGAGGAGTACGGCCGCTATGGTCAGTACCACGAGCGGTAGGAGAATGGACAAGCGGCGGCTCACCCGCGCAAGGTAAGCCGGCTAATCCAGGGGGTACCCCCCCCGCTGAGGAGCGGTCCGCCGGTACACCCGTACCTCCCCGAGAAAAGTCTCGTAGTAGCCGAACAGCCGGTGATAGAGCAGGCGCTCGGGGAAAATGTCCCAGGTCGGAAAAGTCTTCACCAGTTCGAAGGAAGGGTGGCGATCGAGCAAGATGTCCTGGACCAGCCGGCAGCGGTGTACGGGTCCGCAGTGATAGACCTCGGCACAGCATTCCGGTATGCCGAAGGGGGTAGTGAGGGAGCGCAAATAGCGGCCGTACATGCTTTCGTGGACGGCAAAATAATCGAGCGGCGCGCTTTCGTAGTACCGCCGGTTGGGTAGCTCGACGGCCAGCCCCGCCGCCCCGATGGCCGCCGAAGGGGGTAGCTCCTCCCGGGCCCAGTCGCGAAAGGCGTAGCGGGTATCGAACCAGTGGTGGCTCTGACCGACCAGCGCCAGACCGAAAGACCACAAAAGGACCAGCGCCACCCAGCCACGCCCCGCCCGCAGGTCGTGCAGCTTCCAGGCCGCCAGCAGCGCCACGGCCGGCATGAAGATGGCGGCGCGGCGCACGAAGGTGGTATCGAGGGACCAGAGTAGGGCAAACTCGATGGCTAGCAGGCCGCCAACGTAGACGATCACCCGCCTTCCCGTAACCCATCGGCCGATAAGCCCGATCGCAGCCCAGACGGCCAATGCGAAAGCCGGGAGCCCGATACCGGCCAGGACGGCCATGGGGTAAGCGAAGAGATTATCCCGCCAGTGGTCATCAACGGTCACCACGTTAGCGTTCTGCCGCCTCAACTCCTCGAAGCTGTAGCGGATTTCGTCCACACTCCACCCGTAGGTGAGCAGCCAGGCGAAGAGGGCGAAGAGGAGGAGAGCGGGCACGGCCTTCCAGCGCACCCTGCCGGTAAGCAGAATGAGCCCGCCTCCGGCCACCGCCGGCAGCACGTCGAATTTAAAGGCCACCGCTCCGGCCGCGCCCAGGGAAAGCCAGAACACGTCGCGCCAACTATCCTTCCGTAGTAGTCCGACGCCACCCAGTACCGACAGGTAGGCAAAGAAGACGTAGCCCGACAGCGGCAGCCCATAGTGCCCGTAGCTCGCCAACAGATCGCAGCAGCCCACAAGTCCCGCCGCCACTCCGGCCCATCCGGGTGCCAGTCCGAGCCCGCGCGCCAGGTAAAAAATGACCGCTACCAGAAGGAGCGAAAAGGTGACGGCCACCCCCCGGTTTATCGCGATGATGGTGGCGAAAGTCGGGCTACGTCCGCTCAAAATATGATAGCCGAATAGTGGATAAGCCGCCAACCGCCCGTAACCCTGCACATTGAAGGAGCGAAACTCGAAGGGATCGGGGATGGTGTCCCGCCCCGTCGCCAGTTCATTATAGCGGTCGACGGCGATGGCCATATGCTGCTCCTCGTCGGACTGGAAGAGCCACCACCGTTTCATCTCCTCCTGGGTGAAGCAACCGGGCACCCGCAACAGCGCCGCCACCGCCAGGGCTGCAAGTAAATACCGCATACTACAATGATACGCCCCCGTAACTTTGCGCCGGCCTGACGTGTTCCTTAACCCCCTGCTCCTTTAACCCCTTTACCCCCTGATCCCATGTTTCCAACCTACGACGTCATTGTAGTCGGCGCCGGTCACGCCGGTTGCGAGGCCGCCGTTGCCGCCGCCAATCTCGGTGCCCGGGTGATGCTGGCCACCATGAACATGCAGACCATCGCCCAGATGAGTTGCAACCCCGCCATGGGCGGCGTGGGCAAGGGGCAGATCGTGCGGGAGATCGACGCCCTGGGGGGCTACTCCGGCATCGTGACCGACGAGACGATGGTGCAGTTCCGCCTGCTCAACCGCTCGAAGGGGCCGGCCATGTGGAGCCCGCGGGCCCAGAGCGACCGAATGGCCTTTGCCCTGAACTGGCGGGAAAAGCTGGAGGCCCACCCGAATATCGATTTCTGGCAGGAGATGGTGACGGGGGTAATTGTGAAGGATGGAAGGTGTAAAGGGGTGACTACCGGGCTCGGCATGGAAATACCGGGGCGATCGGTGGTGCTGACCAACGGGACCTTCCTGAACGGCATCATCCACATCGGCGAAAAGCAATTTGGCGGGGGAAGGGCCGGGGAGCGGGCGGCGAGGGGGATCACGGAACAGTTGAAGGAACTTGGCTTCGAGGCCGGCCGAATGAAAACGGGTACCCCGGCACGACTGGATGGCCGCACCCTCGACTACAGCGTGATGACCGAGCAGCCGGGGGACGAAAATCCGGGCCGCTTCAGCTACACCGAAACGCCGCCGCTGACCGACCAACTGCCCTGCCACGTCACCTACACCAGCAAGGAAGTACATGAGACGTTGCGGGAAGGCTTCGACCGCAGCCCCATGTTCAACGGCCGCATCCGGGGGCTGGGGCCGCGCTACTGTCCGAGTATCGAGGACAAGATCGATCGCTTTGCCGGCCGCGACCAGCACCAACTTTTCGTGGAGCCCGAGGGCCGCAATACCTGCGAAATTTACGTGAACGGCTTTAGCTCCAGCCTGCCGGAGGACGTACAGTATAAAGCCCTGCGAAAGATCCGCGGCTTCGAGAACATGAAGATGTTCCGCCCCGGCTACGCCATCGAGTACGACTTTTTTCCGCCCACCCAGCTCGGTCCGACGCTGGAGACGCGGCTGGTCGACGGGCTTTACTTCGCCGGACAGATCAATGGCACCACCGGCTACGAGGAGGCGGGCTGCCAGGGACTGATCGCCGGCATGAACGCCGCCCTGGCCGTACAGGAGCGCGATCCCTTCATCCTGCGCCGCAGCGATGCCTACATCGGCGTGCTCATCGACGACCTGATCAACAAGGGGACCGACGAGCCCTACCGGATGTTCACGAGCCGGGCCGAGTACCGCATTCTGTTGCGGCAGGACGATGCCGATCTGCGGCTGACCCCCATGGCGGCGGCCCTCGGTGTACGTAATATGGAGGGGCGGCAAGCGCGGGTGCAGGCTAAGCGGGAAGCGGTTGAGCAAATCGCGGCCGAGCTACGGGGACACAGCATTACCCCTGACCAGATCAATGGTTACCTGGAAAGTGTGGGTACCGCTCCCCTTCGGCAGGGCGTAAAATTGGATTCCATCCTGGCGCGCCCCGGCGTGAGCCTGGAGGGTATGGCCGCCGCCGTCCCCGCCCTGGCCGATTTCCTCTCCGCCTACGATGCCGAGACCGTCAATCTCGCCGAAGTGACCATGAAGTACGCTGGCTACATCGAGCGCGAACGGCAGGCCGTGGAGAAGATGAGCCGCCTGGAGGGCATCAAACTGGGCCGCAGCTTCGATTACGAGCAACTCACCGCCCTGAGCAAAGAAGCCCGGCAGAAGCTCAATCAGCTCAAACCGGTCACCATCGGGCAGGCCAGCCGCATCAGCGGGGTGAGCCCGGCGGACGTGAGCGTGCTGCTGGTGCACCTGGGGCGCTAGTAGAACGCGATTTGCATTCGCGCCAGTAGAACGCGATTTGCAATCGCGATAGCACGATGCGACTTGCAGTCGCGCAGGCCATGCAGCAGCACGCAACTACAAGTTGCGGCTTCCTGGCGCGATTGCAAATCGCGTTATTTGGTACGGCAGCAGCACGCAACTACAAGTTGCGGCCTCCTATCGCGATTGCAAATCGCGTTAGCTGGTGAAATCGCATCAGCTGGTGAAGTATCCATACAGTTGCCACACAAACAGCCCCACCCCCGCAATACATAAGTACACGTTCGTCGCCCGGTAAAAAGCCGAAAAGCTCTCCCGCCCCCGCCAGCGCTCGATGACGAAGACGATGGGGATGAGCGCCACGATCTGCCCCAATTCCACCCCCACGTTGAAGCTGATGATCTTGGCCAGGAATTGCCCCGCCCCCAGGTCGAAAGACTGTAGGCGAGTACTCAGCCCAAAACCGTGGATAAGGCCGAAGAGAAAAACCATCAGCAGCAGGTTAGGAGAAACGACACCGAACACCTTACGAAAGCCCCCCAGGTTCTCAAACCCCTTGTAGAGCACGCTCAGTGCGATCACCGCGTCGATCAGGTGCTCGTCGGCCCGGATCCCCAGGTAGGTCGCGCCGATCAGGGTGATGCTGTGTCCCAGGGTGAAGACACTGACGAACTTGACGATATCCCGAAAGCCGCTCAGGTAAAAGATCACCCCGACCAGGAAGAGCAGGTGGTCGTAGCCCGTGACCATATGCTTGGCCCCCACCCAGATATAGGCCAGCAACCCCCCCTCGCTCAGCGTCTGCTGGTCGCCCTCACTTACCCCGTGGGCCGCCAGTAGGGCCGAACTAAGCAACAACGCTACAACGCATCCGTAGCGCCCCACTAGCCCTTCCGGCTGAAGTACATGAATAGCGCCCCCACCAGCAGCAGACTGCCGACCCAGTATGCGTAGCCGGGAATGCCGCCCGCGTGCTCGTG
>CAZKPE010000121.1:7413-11655 GCA_964554545.1 uncultured Lewinella sp. | reverse complement strand
AAGGGCGACACTGGTTCCAAAGGAACCATCCCCATACCCGGGGGCGCAGTCCCCGGATCGGAAACAATGCCCCCGCCCTCCTCGTTTTCCAGGAGCAATGGACCAAACTCCCAACTCCGTCGGCAAGGGCCAGCTCCTCATCGTCGTCCTCATTCTCGGCATCCTGGGCGTGCTCGGCTACCGGATGCTACGCAACACCCCCGGCAGTTTTCTGGCGGGGCCGGCGGAGTACGAGTTACAGTACGTTCCGGCCGACTTCACCTTCAATATCGACCCCGAGACCGCCCTGGCTATCCTACAGAACCCGCGGCGCTACCGCCGGGAATTTGACGAGCTGGTCTATGACATCAATACCGATATCCTCAATCACGTCGGCCGGCGGATGGGACTGAACGATAGCCTCCAGCAAGAGGTCATCCGGGAATACGACCGACAGCACCCCCAGCTAACCGAGCTCTACTACACCGACTTCATGCGCCTGCGCGATACCAGCGCGGCCATCTACGAAACCTGGTACGACGAGGGCGGACAAAAGGTCACCGAGATCTTTGAAGAGGTAGCCAGCAACTATACCTGTTTCATGCTCAACAAGGTGCTGGCCGCCGTTATCCGCACCCGCAACGGCAACATCCTGGCCCGGGGCGCCGACGTGCAGAACCCCTGTAGCATCGCGATGGGAGAAGCCCTGCGGCCACTGGTCGCCCGGATGCGGGAACGGGCCGCCATCGAGGACTTCAGTCGCAGCCGGGGACTCTTCCAGGAAAAGGTCGAGAACGTCATCGGTGAGCTGGCGACCATCGAGATCCGCGACAAGAAGGGGCTGAGTAAGAATCTACAAACTACCGTCTGGGGCGTCAACGTGTCGAATACCGACGTGGAGATCACCGCCCTGTCGATCCTGAAAGTCGGCTTCCGCCTCAACGAGTACTTCGACCTGGCGCTGGACGAGCGGAGCAAGACCGTCCGCATCACCCTGCCCGAGCCGGTCATCCTAAGCCACGAGGTACTGCCCAAAGTAGAGAAGCTCGACATCGGCTGGCTGCGGGAGGTGGAGGGCGTCAACATCAACGAGGGGGTCAATGCCCTGCGCGAGAGTTTCCGGCAGGACGCGTTGGAGAGCGACGTGATGGCGCGGGCGCAGGTGCAGGCCCGAGAACTGATGAATACGATGTTCGGGCCGCTGATCTCGAATATCGGGCCGGAGTATAAGCTGGAGGTGGAGTTTCGGCGGTCACCGGAGCGGGTGACGCAGGGGGAGTTAGGCTAACGCACCGCAGATTCACGCAGATGTAGTTTCGCGGATTGAACGCGGATTGCTGACGCCCGGCGGACGGGGCTTGCCCCCTACAAACCTTCCCCCTATATTTACAGTTGCACAGACAACAGTTGCCCCCTCAAATGTCATCGATCATGTCAAATAATCCTCCCACCACCAGTCCCGGCCAGGACTACGCCGCCTACACCGGTACCGACTACCGCATCTGGCGGCTGCTGGCCTCCCGGCAGATGGACGCCCTAAAGCCGGTAGCCGCGGCCGAGTACCTCCACTGCCTGCACGAGCTTTATCCCATCCTGTCTCCCGATCATCCGCCCCGGTTCAGCGATCTGAACCGGGCGTTGCGGTCGGCCCACGGCTGGTCGATCGAGGTGGTGAAGGGCTTTTTGCCGGTGGATGAGTTTTTCAGTCTCCTTTCCCGTCGCCGCTTCTGCTCCAGTACCTGGCTCCGCAGCGAAGACCAGCTCCAGTACCTGGAAGAGCCCGATATGTTCCACGACATCTTCGGTCACATCCCGCTCTACCTGAATAAAGACTACGCCGACTTTGCCCAGAAGCTCGGTGCCCTCGGCGTGAAATACGCCCACGACGAGGAGAAGGTGACCATGCTCCAGCGGCTCTACTGGTTCACCATCGAGTTCGGGGTGATCCGGCAGGAGGGAAAGGTGAAAGTGTACGGGGCGGGTATCTGCAGCAGCCCGGGGGAAACCAAGCACGTTTATGAAAATCCAGACGTCCGCATCGAGCCTTTCGATCTGGATCGCGTCATGGCCCAGGACTTCATCATCACGGAGGTGCAGATGCTGTACTTCGCGATCGATGACTTCGCGACGCTGTTCTCGGCGGTGGATGAGTTGGAGGGGAGGTGGGGCGCTGCGCGCGAGTAGACGCCTTCGGCGGGGATGGAGGCCGCTCCGCGGATGGAGGCCGTCCATCCCCGGCGTAGCCGTCCATCCGCGTAGCGGCCTCTATCCCCGGGCGAAGCCCGTCCACCCGGCGCTGCGCGCCCAGTGCCCCGTAAAGGATTCGAACCTTTGACCTGAAATTTAGAAGATTCCTGCTCTATCCAACTGAGCTAACGGAGCATATTTGCAAAGCTAGTCGATTCGTTGGAGAGTGACAAGCCAAGACCGCCGGACCGATAATGACTGACCTTCGCCCCTTTTTACTGTTTACCGTTCTTCTCTGCACCTGCGTCCGCGCCCAAGCCCAAGGAGGAAATGACCTGCCCTTCGATCTCTCCCGCGGAGAAGCCCTGAGCCGGCTGCCGGAAGAATTGGCCGAAATCTCCGGTCTGGCAATTCGGGGAGAAGAAATCTACGCGATCGGGGACGAGGAGGGAAGCATCTTCGTACTGGACCGGGAGAAGGGACACCTCCTTCGGCGTATCGACTTCGGGGAGGACGGGGACTACGAAGGGATCGCGCTGGTGGGAGATGACATCTGGGTGCTGGAGAGCAACGGGATGCTGTACCGGGTGACGGAAGCGGGGGGAACGGAAACCTACGATACCTGGTTGTCCGGGGGCAACGACGCGGAAGGTCTGGCCTACGACCCCACCCGGAACCGCCTGCTGGTAGCCTGTAAGGATGATATTCGCGGCGATGGCCGACCTAAGGAGAACCGCTACGTATTCGCCTTCGATCTGGAAAGTCGGACGCTGGCGGAACGGGAAATCATCACGATGGAACGGCGGGGCGACTTCTCCCCTGCCGGGATCGCGGTCCACGCCGACGGTAGCCTCTACCTCTGCAGTAGCGTCGAGAACTGGCTGGCGCGTATCGACACCGAAGGCCGCATTCTGGCCCAGCGCAAGCTCAGTAAGCAGAAACTGCCCCGCGCCGAAGGGATTGCTTTTGATAGCGACGACCGGCTTTACCTCAGCACAGAAGCCCATAAGGGGGAGCCGGCCCGCATCTACCGCTTCGCCCCGGTCAAGTAGGGTTGCCGGACTACCTTTGCCCCCTCAACAGCGCCCCTCCCCCACCGTATGGCCCACGGCCTCGACCAGATCAAACAACCCATTACCGCCGAACTCGATGCCTTCGAGCGCCGCTTCCGGGAGACGCTGCGCTCGCCGGTGCCGCTGATGGACCGCATCACCTACTACATCGTGCGCCGTAAGGGCAAGCAGATGCGGCCCATGTTCACCTTCTTTTCGGCCCAGGCCTGCGGGGGCATCACCGACGACACCTATACCGCGGCCAGCCTGATCGAGCTGGTGCATACGGCCAGTCTGGTACACGACGACGTGGTGGACGAGAGCTACGAGCGGCGGGGCTTTTTCAGCATCAATGCCCTGTGGAAAAACAAGATCGCCGTGCTGGTGGGCGATTATTTTTTGAGTCGCGGGCTAGCCATAGCCCTGGAAACCAAGCAGTACCGGACACTGGAGATCAGCTCGAACGCCGTACAGGCCCTGGCGGAGGGCGAGCTGCTGCAGATCGAAAAGGCACGGCGGCTGGATATTGATGAGGAAGTCTACTTCGAGGTCATCCGGCAGAAGACGGCCAGCCTGATCGCGGCCTCCTGCGCGGCGGGGGCAGCTTCTGCCACCAAGGAAGACGCGACCGTGGACCTGATGCACCGCTTCGGGGAAAAGATCGGCATCGCCTTCCAGATCCGCGACGACCTGTTCGACTTCGGGCTGGACGACGTCGGCAAGCCCCGGGGCATCGACATCAAGGAAAAGAAGATGACGCTGCCCCTCATCCACGCCCTGAACCAGGCCAGCCGGTCGGTACGCCGCCGGATGATCCGCACCATCAAGAAGCACAGCGACGAGCCGGAGCGGGTGCAGGAAGTGCTGCGCTTCGTGCGGGAGAGCGAGGGGATCGCCTACGCGGAGGCCGCCATGCAGCGCTACCGGGCGGAAGCTTTCGAGCTGCTGCACCAGCTACCGGAGACGGAGGCGCGGGGGGGGCTGGAGGAGCTGGTGAATTATGTGGTGGATCGGGTGTACTGAG
>CAZKPE010000121.1:0-7313 GCA_964554545.1 uncultured Lewinella sp. | reverse complement strand
TCGTTTTTTTAACCACGGATTGATCACGGATTAGGGCACGGATTTGCACGGATTACCAACTCCTCCGCGCTCCCTCCGCGCATACCTCGGCACCCTCCGCGGTGAACCATCCATCTTGAACCCTACCTACTCCTGCGTCTGCCGCTGCTTCAGCGCGTCCTCCCGGAGGCGTCGCAGAAAGGGGCTGGCGAAGATGAAATCCTGGAGAACCTGTTTGTCGCTTTCGAGGACCTGGGATTTATCGCCCTGCCAGACCAGGTTGCCATCCTTGAGCAAGACGATGTTGTCGCCGATGCCCATTACCGAGTTCATGTCGTGGGTATTGATGACGGTGGTGATGTTGTTGCGGTTGGTGAGGTCGCAGATCAGTTCGTCGATCAGGATGGAGGTCTTGGGGTCGAGGCCGGAATTGGGCTCGTCGCAGAAGAGGTACTTCGGCTCCAGGACCATGGCCCGGGCGATGCCGACCCGCTTCTGCATTCCGCCGGAGACCTCGGAGGGAAAGCGGTCATTGATGCCCTCCATATTGACCATTTCGAGGCATTCGTCTACGCGCCGCTCCTTGTCCTTCAGGCTCATGTCGGTGAACATGTCCATGGGGAAACGGATATTTTCGCCCACCGTCATGGAGTCAAAAAGCGCATTGCCCTGAAAGAGCATGCCGACTTTCATGCGCACCTGACGGATGGCATCATCGTCGAGGCTGAACAGATCGACATCGTCGTAGTACACCTTACCGGAGGTCGGCGCGAAAAGCCCGATCAGCAGTTTAAGCAGTACCGTTTTACCGGCCCCGGAGCTGCCGATGATCAGGTTGGGCTTGCCGGCGTAGAACTCCGTAGTGATGCCCTTAAGCACGTGATTTTCCCCGAATGACTTGTGTATTTCTTCCGTACGGATCATGGTCGGGGGCTTAGGTCAGGAGGAGCGCAATGATGAAATCGAACAATAGGATTAGGACGTTACTGACCACCACCGCGCTGGTACTAGCCTGCCCCAACTCGATACTGCCGCCCCGCACGAAGTACCCCATATAGCAACTTACCGAGGTGAGTAAAAAAGCGAATACCGCCGCCTTGACGAACATCATGAACACATAACGTGGCACGAAGAAGGAACGCAGCCCCAGTACGTATTCGGTATGCGATAGAGATCCAGGCAGCACCGTGGAGATGTACCCCCCGATGATGCTCACGAAGGCGGCGATGGCGACCAGCATGGGAATAACCACCACGGCCGCGATGATCTTCGGCATGATCAGGTAGGCGGCCGTATTGACGCCCATGATTTCCATGGCGTCGATGTGCTCCTTCTGCCGCATCCCGCCGATCTCGGCGGCCAGGTTGGAGCCCACCTTACCGGCCAGGACCAGGCAGGTGATGGTCGGGGCCATCTCGATGATGGTGATGTCCCGCACGATGTAGCCGATGTAGTAGCTCGGCACGAAACTGTCGCCCAATTGATCGGCGAACTGCACGGCCGTCACCATGCCGATGAAGACCGAAATAAGCAGTACGATGAAGACGGAGCCCACCCCGATAGCGTCCATCTGGCGCATGGTCTCCTTGTAGTACATCGAGAACTTCTCCGGGCGCGAAAAGGCGTCACGCAGCAGCATGACGTAGCGACCCAGGTGATACAGCATATTGTCGATGACCATGTGGGGAGTAACGTTGAGGGTTCTTAATTGGTTTGCCACTCCAGGGCACCGGCATCCGGGGAATCGGTATTGCGCGGCCGGCCCTCCAGATCGAAGGGATAGGCGGGAAGGAAGACACCCAATTGCCGGGCCACGCTCAGGCTGTCGGGGGTATAGTCATCTTCGCTCGGGTCCGCGAAGAGCGGGTCACCGAACTGCAGGTTGTAGCAATCCCGGCACTCATCCCCGTAAAAATCCTGGAGAAAATCACCCGGCGTATTCAGGAAATCCCGGTCGGTCCGCACCACGCTGTTGGTGATTGACAGCTGGAAAAGGTCCGGTTCATCGCCCTCGCTCACGTCACTGACCAGCAGCTCACTCCCGTCCCCTCCCGCCAGGATGGAGTTGCGCACGGTAGCACGGAGGGGTGCTACGCAGAGCAGGTCTTCGGCACACTCGAAAGCGTTGGAGAGCCCCAGAGCCACCCCGGTACCGTTGTAGTTGGCAACCGTGCAGTGATCGAGCGAGATCGTGCCTCCTTTCAGAGCCTGTACGGAGTTGCCTCCGTTGGTATGGAAGATACTGTTCACGGCCGTCACCTCGGCCTGATAGGTGGATAAGGCCGCCGCCTGGGTGAAGGCGATGATGCTGTTCTCCACGGTCACTTCGGCCAGGCTGTCGGCGAAGATGCCCTCGATGGCGTTGTAGATACGGACGTGCTCGAAGCGATTGCCCCGGCTGCCCGATCCAAGGATGAAACCCCGGTACCCGCCCCGACTTTCGGCAAACGATTCTTCCAGCCGGTCGGTAGCCACCAGTACCGGCTCCTCCGCCGTGCCGAGCAGCTCCACCCGCCCCTCCGACAGGGTGAAAATGAAGCCCGCCTGGAAGATGCCGCTGCCCCCGATGGCGGGTACGTTGCGCTGGATGCCGCCGTGCATATAGATCCGCGTACCGGCCAGGGCCCGCAGCGTACAACTGTCGACGACCATACCCCCGTAGATCACGGTCGGCAGGTCGGTCGGCAGTACGAACTCCCCCCGCTGGCATATAGGTTGGAATACCCCATTGGCATTGAAGCCGTTCAGGTAGAAGGCGTTTTGCCCGTAGGCCTGTAGCAGTATGCCCGTTTCCACGTTACCCGTTTCAAAAACCAGGCGATCCTCCGCGATAAAGGGGCTCACCTCCGCCGGGTCGGTCGGGTCGACCTCCACTTCCACAAAGACGAAGATGCTGTCTTGCCCCCAGATCACCACGTCCCGCACCTCGGGGCCTACGAAGCCGTCGACGTTGAAAGTGAAGTCTACCCCCGTCATCCCCGCCACGCCGATGCGGTCGATACGCACCGGCTCGACGCCGTCGTTATATACCCGAAAAGAACGGGTGGCGCTCCCCCGCGCCGCGAAGACGGTATCGAAGGTGAGGGTATCCAGGCTGAACCGCAGTTCCACCTCATCGCCGGTGACGAAGTCGCGGTCCACCTCACAGGCTAGGTAGCTGAGCAGGGCGGCGGCAAACAGGAAGCGGAGAGGAAGGTGCATATAGACTAGCGGAACAGGGGGAATAACTTCGGCAGGGTGCGCTCTATTGCGCGGGGAGGATAGTGGTGCCGGGCCAGGGTACGGAGCCGACCTCCCGCAGGATGCCTGGGCGGCGGCCGTGGCCGATCAGGACGGGGATGCCGGCCGCGGCGGTTTCATTGGCGATTCGCAGTTTGGTGGCCATCCCCCCGCGCCCCCCCCGGCTCCGGCTTTCCTGCACGTATCCGGCAGCCGAACCGTCGCCGGCGGTAATCCGGGATACGAGCCGGCTCCCGGTTGCCGCGGGCGGACCGTCGTACAGCCCCTCTACGCTACTCAGGATCACCAGGGCATCCACCCCTAGCATCTCGGCCATCATGCCGGCCAGCTCGTCATTGTCGGTGAACATCAGTTCCCGTACGGCCACCACATCGTTCTCGTTCACCACGGGTACGATCCGGTCCTGGAGCAACGCCCGCAGGCAACCCAGCATATTCTCGCGGTGGCGGTCGTCGCGGAAGTCGCTCTTGGTAGCCAGTACCTGGGCGCAGAGCAGGCCGTGCCCCTGGAACAGCTGGCGGTACAGCTCCATCAGCCGTACCTGTCCGATAGCGGAGAAGACCTGCCGACGGGCGACCTCGCTCTCCTCCTCCCCGAGCCCTTTGTACATGCCCCGACCCGCCCCAACCGCGCCGCTGCTCACGAGTACGAGTTCCACGCCCTGACGTTTCAGTTCAGCGATCTGGTCCACCAGTCCGCTGATGCTCGTCACGTCGAGCTGGCCGTCGGGCCGCGTGAGTACGTTGGTGCCGACTTTGATGACGAGGCGTTGGTACATTGCGCGAAGGTAAGCCACCCCCATGCACCTCACCCGCTCTTCCTGGCTTTCGCTGCTGGCCTTCGTGGCCCTGGCTATCGGTATGCGGTGGGGCAGCTTCTTCATCTCGGTGATCAACCACGACGAGAGCACCTATATCGTCATCGCCAATGAGCTACTGCGGGGGGAGGTCTACCTCCGCGACGTCATCGACACCAAACCCATCGGCATCTTCTGGCTCTACGCCGCCCTCATCAAGCTTACGGGGGGCGGCATCGTGGCCCTGCGCTTGGCGGCGGCCGTGGCGGTGGGACTGGGGGGCTGGCTGCTGAGCCGAATGGCCGGGAAAATGAGTGGTACGGCGGCCGGTGGCTTCGTGGCGGGAGTGACCTACGTACTGGCCTGCAGCGTGTACAAGTTCTACGGGGTCAGCCCCAACACCGAGATCTGGTTCAATCTCTGCACCATCGGGGCGGTCGCGCTCACGGTGGTGGCGGAGCGGAAGCAGTGGGCACTGGCCGGTCTCCTTTTGGGCACCGGCTTCCTCATCAAACCCTTCGTGACCGCCGAGGCCCTGGCGATCGGGCTTTACCTGATCTGGCACTACCGCCGGCGGGTGGGGCGGATGCTGGGCAGCGGTCTGCTTCTAGTTACCGCCTTCCTGCTGCCCGTCGGGGCGGGGGTTGCCTACTTTACCTACCACGATCTCCTGGCCGAGCTCTGGTACTACGGCGTCGAGGTAAGCCGCGGCTACCCGGTGGAGGCAGCGTGGTACGAGCGGGTGCTGTTCATTCTCGAGTATTTCGGTCGCTACTTTCCGTTGGTTCTTCTGGGCGGCGTAGCGCAGGTGCGGGCGAAGTGGGAAGGCCGACGCGGCGAATGGCTCGGTTATCTGCTCCTGCAGTTCGTGCTCGTGGCGATCGTGGTTTCCCTCACGGGCAAGCAGTTCGGCCATTATCAGATCCAGCTACACCCGGTGCTGGCCCTGTGGGTGGGCACGACGGTGGGGGTGGCATTCGCAAAGGTCGCGGGCGGGCGGGCGGCAGTACTCGGCGTGGGCATCGTGGCGCTGGCCCTGGGTTTCGTGCATCACTTCTACTACGCCGCCAAACCGGATGAACCCCGACGAATCGCCGCCTACCTCGTCCCCCGCCTGGGCCCCGGTGAGACATTCTTCACCATCAACGGCCACCAAATCGCTTTCTACCTGTTGGACCGACCCGTCCCGGTCGCCTTGGTTCATCCCTCCCTCCTCTTCGATCCGGTCCACCAGGTCAACTTCCGGGTCGATCCCGAACGGGAAGCCGCTGCCATTTTAACGGATGGCGACGTCACCTACCTTATCGCCCGTCGTGACGATCCCGCTTTGGAAAGCGAACTGGTCCGTCTGCTCCTTCCGTACTTCGGGGAAGCAGCCCCGGTGGGTGAGGAGCTGATCGCTTACCGCCGCCGCTGACTCCCGTGCCCCCCCTCCGGTTCACTGCCAGATTTTCCCTTTTCTTCCCGAAAAGATGGCATCCCGCGTCCCCGCCCGCTCCCGCAACGGACTGTCGTGCCGCAGGATCAGCAGGTCGACCGACTCATCCACCCGGGTGGAATCAAAGAGCAGGGCCTCCTGATTGGCCAGGTACACGTAGTAGAGCTCATCGTTCGCCAGGGCATCCAGTTCGACATAGACCCGCTCCGCCGCCCGCACTTCCGGCAGGACCTTCACGATCGGCGGCTCCCCCCGGGGCGTGTAGATTTCGTACATATGGCGTACCAACGTAAACACCAGCAGACCGTAAAAAAGGTAGCGCACCCACTCCCGTTTGCGCTCGAAGTGGACGAAGCCCCACACGGTAGCGATGCCCACGAAGGGCAGCACCGGAACGATGTACTGCCGCAGGGCCTGGGGCGTCAGGGACAGCAACATCGCATAGGGAAACCACAGGCATAGGGAAAGCAGTAGCAGTGGCCGGCGCCGCAGCCAGTCAAGGGCCCGCCCGCGGAGCGAGTAGCTGCGGTAGAGCCCATACAGCAGGAAGCCGAAGAAGGGGTAGTTCCACAAATTGAAGGTGCGGTCGAGGCTGGAAAGAAAGTAGGTGAACTTGGAGGTGGTGGTGCGCCCCTCGAAGTTGGGCTGGGTGAAGCGCTCCCAGATATCGTGGACGATCAGTCGCTCGAAGACATTTTCGCCAGTGTAGAGCGGCTCCTCCCAGGTGGCCCCGTAGCGGTCCACCACGGCGTACCACCCCCCCACGAACAGGAGCCAAACCCCAACCCCCACCCAGAACCGGCCGTCGGATAGCACCTTACCGAGCCGCCGCGTCAGCAGCAAATAAAGGAACATACCGGGAAAGAGCGCCCCCATGGCCAGCCCCTTGGTCAGGAAAGCCAGCCCCCAGAAGAATCCGGCTGGCACCATCGCCCAGCGGTGGCCGAGGTCGAGGTAGCGCAGGACGAAGTACAGCCCCGTCAGCAGAAACAAAAGCAAGATGGCGTCGAAGTCACCCGTACGCCCCACGTGCCAGCCCGCCATACCCGTCACGGAGAGCAGCACCAGTCCGGTCAGCAGGGCAAAACCGGGCGAGCGGTACAGGGTGATGAGCTGAAACAGCACCAGGAAGGCCAGGGTGATGGCCACGGCGGAAGGGAAGCGGAGGGCGAAGGGGGTGGGCCCGAAGACCTCCATACTCGCCGATATGCACCAAATGAGCAGCGGCGGCTTGGCCCGCACCTCATCCGGGGCACCCATGTACCGCAGGTTCACCAGGTCGCCGGTCGTGCGCATCTCCAGGGCGTTGATGCCACCCCGCGCCTCGTCCCCCTCGTGGTAGGGCTCTCCTCCCAGATTGAGAAAAGCGTAAGCGAGGGCACCGAGGAAGAGGAGGATGAGGCCGGTCCGGTGGGAGATAGCGGGAATCACGGGCGCGAAGGTAGCACGGCTTACTTTTGCGCACTCCCTTTTCATGCGCATCCCTTCTTCCGCCACCCCCATCCTGCTCGCGCTCTGGGCACTGCCCCTGGCCCTGCTGCTGGCATTGGTAGTGGGGCCTATGGTGCGGGACGGTATGTTCATCGACGGACTGGCCTACACCAATATCGCCCGGGATATGGCGCGGGGGGTCGGCAGCTTCTGGGCCCCGACGGCCGATGGGGGCGGCAGCGTGTTCTACGGCCACCCGCCGCTGCTGTTTTTCCTGGAGTCGCTCTTCTTCCGCGTTTTCGGGGATCGGCTCCATACCGAGGACGTGTACAACTTCACGGTATTGGCGGCTACGGTCGGCCTGCTGTACCTGATCTGGCGACGGGTGGCGGGGCGGGCGCGGGGGCAACTGTTCTTTTTTCCCCTGCT
>CAZKPE010000120.1:5152-11757 GCA_964554545.1 uncultured Lewinella sp. | reverse complement strand
GAGCTACTGGCCGATCCCGCTTACGACCACTATACGATGGACGCGATCGCCGAAGAAGCGGGATTTAACTCCAAGGCGACCTTCTACAAAGCCTTCCGGCGACACAGTGATCTCAGTCCGGCCGTATACCGGCGGCAACACCGCGCGGCCTAGCGTCTCCATTCCCGCCATTTCCACTCCATCCGCTTCGCTGTACCTATGAACTCGTTCACATTTCCGCCAAAAGCGGGTGAGTTGGCGGCTTTGGCGGTATTCCGTACATCTCACCTCGGTTTTCAGCGGAAATTTGCACTCCCAATACCTGAAAGCCAAACCACCTTTACGTGACCCTGAACCTACAGCTTTACCACCACAACCAGACTACCGATCTTTCCAAAACTACTTCTTCCCGCTTTGTACGACTGCTCGACATCATGCGGGAGGAGCGCCCCTACCTGGACGGTAACCTCCTACAGCGCGACATCGCCGAACGACTCGGCATCTGCAACCGCACCCTGAGCCGGCTCATCAGCGAGCACACCGATGACAATTTTAGCGCCTTTATCAATCGCTACCGGCTGCGGGAGGCTATGCGCTTACTTACCGATGACCGTTACCGTCATCTCAGCATTGAACAGATCGGGCAGAAAGCCGGCTTCAACACCCGTAGCGTCTTCCACCGGGTGTTCCGAGAAGAGACGGGCGGCAGCCCCGCCCAGTACCGGGTAGCCAAAAATTCATAACCCTTTACGACGTGTTTTCATAGTGTCTCTCAATGTGTGTGTTCATAGTGTGTGTATACGGCCGCTCCGGAATTGGGGCGGCTTTTTTATTTGTCCTCGACCTACAGCCGCCCCTCCCGCGGAAAGGTGAGTAGAAAGAAAATTGCCGCCGCCACTCCTACGCAGGCCGGGACCAACCAGATGGTCCACCAGTCGTGGGATCCGCCGGGCAATTCATTCGCGCTCACGACCGTGCCGGCGATCCAGCTCCCCAGGAAGGCCCCGATACCCAGATTGGCGAAGGAAATGATGCCCTGGGCCGTATTCCGTAGGCTGGCCGGCACCCGATTATCGATGTAGATCTGAGCGGCAATGATGATCCACGCGAAAGCCACCCCCTGTACCACGATGCCGGCGTAGAGCAACCACTCCTGATCCCCCGGCCGCCCCAGCCCGAAGGCGAAGTAGCGCAGCCCCCAGGCCATCAGGCCCCAGAAGATGATGTTGCGGAAGCGGAAGCGGCGAAAGACCAGCGGCATGGCTAGTACGACCGGAATCTCCACCAGCTGCCCCAGGGCCATCTTCGCCGCCGCCGCCGGCCAGCCAATCTCGTTGAGGAAGGGGTTCAGGAAGCTGTAATAAAAGGATGCCGGTATGCAGCTCGCCAGCAGTGCGATCAACAGAATGATCATACCCCGCTGCCGGAAAATCCCCCGTACTTCCTCCCCCCTCAGGGTCGTCCAGTCGAAGCCGGACTTCGGAGGGGTGTGGGGCAGAAAGTTCGCGTATCCCGCCAGCACCAGCGCGCCGCCGCCCCCCGCCAGAATGGGCAACGCAGAGTTCTCTACCTCCAACAGACTCAGTAATACACCCACGATCATGAAGGCCACCGTCCCCCACACCCGAATGCGGGGATACTCCCGCGCCGGCTCCTCCAAATGGTAAAAACACATGGCCGCTGCCAGACTGAAAGTAGGGATGAAGCAGCAGTTGAACAGCAACATCCAACCGTAAAACCAGGGGAAGGAGGTGGTGAAGTAGCAGGCGATCAGCGCCAGCCCCCCGATGGCGTTCAGCACCCCCATGATGCGCTCGCTGGCGAACCGACGGTCGGCCAGCCAACCCATGATCGGAGGTGTAATGGTCGCCGCCACCGCATTGGTCGCGTAGATCATGCCCACCTGCAGGCCCGTGAACTCGAGGCTCTGCAGCAAATAGGTACCCAGGTTGATGAGCCAACTGGCCCAGACGCCGAATTGGAGAAATAAGAGGAGGCTGAGGCGGAGTGACAATCGCCGGGGCGGCTGGAGGCGGAGGTCAGGCATCTAACCGTTCCCCCATCCTCTCCGCAATCTTCTTCACTACCCCATCCTCGAAGGGATTCTCCAGATTGGCCAGCTCGACCAACTGTAGGAACGACTTACTCCCGCCCGCCCGGCACAGCCGCACGTAGTCGGCCCAGGCCGAGGCGTGGTCCCGTTCGTCCTTGAGCATGAACTGGAAGGCACAGATCTGCGCCAGGCAGTAATCGATGTAGTAGAAAGGTACCGAGAAAATATGGCCCTGGCTCTGCCAGAAGGTGCCGGCGGCCAGGTGATCGTTGTCGCGGTAGTCGAGGTGGGGCAGGTACTTTTCTTCCATTTTTTTCCAGATGGCGTTGCGGCCGGCGTTGTCGAGATCGGGGTTTTCGTAGACGCGGTGCTGGAACTCGTCCACCGCGCAGCCGTAGGGCAGGAAGCGGAGGGAGCCGGCTACGTGGCTGAAGTAGTACTTCTCGGTGTCGGGGCCGAAGAAGCCCTCCATCCAGGGGTAGGTGAAGAACTCCATGCTCATGGAATGGATCTCGGCCGCGTCGTAGGTCGGCCAGTTGTATTCCATGGGACGCTGGTCGCGGCTCGAATACACCTGGAAGGCGTGGCCGAACTCGTGGGTCAGCACGTCGATGTCGTGGCTCGTTCCGTTGAAGTTGCTGAAGATGTAGGGGGCCTGGTACTCGTTGATGTAGGTGCAGTAGCCGCCGGGGGCCTTACCGTCTTTGGCTTCCAGGTCCATCAGTTTATTTTCCTGTAGGTAGTGGAAGAAACTGCCGGTTTCCTCGCTCAGTTCCCGGTACATCTTGTCGGCATGGGCCACGATCGCTTCCGGGTCACCCTGGGGTTTGGGGTTGCCATCGGGAAAGCGGAAGCCAAGATCGTAGTAGCGGAGCCGGTCCACCCCGATGCGCTCGCGCTGCCGCTCGTAGAGTGTTTGGGCGATGGGTACGATGTATTCTTGCACCTGCCGCCGGAAGTTGGCCACTTCTTCCGGCCCGTAGTCGGTGCGGTTCATATTCGCGTAACCCAGACCGACGTAGTTTTCGTGATCGAGTTTGCGGGCCATGGCCGTGCGGAGCTGCACCATCTCGGCGTAGATGTTCTCGAAGCGGGGGCGGTGCTCGGCGAACCAGTTCCACTTGGCGGTGCTGGCCCGCTTGCGCTTTTCCCGGTCGGGTACCTGCTCGAGGGGGGTGATGCTGGAGAGGTTGTAGGTTTCCCCGTCCAGTTCGATCTTGGCCCCGCCACGCAGTTGGGTGAACTCGCTGCTCAGTTTGTTGACCGCCTGTAGTTCCTCCAATATCTCGGGGCGGAAGGTATTCACGCTCACCTCCGCCGAGGCGAAAAGTTGCTTACCGAAGTGGGTTTCGAGGGCTTCGCGATGAGGACTGTCGAGTAGCACCCGGTAATAGTCGACCCGCCACTGCTCGGTACGGGGCAGGTGCTGGTCGAACCAATCTTTTTCCCGGCGGTAGAACTCATCCCGCGTATCGATGGAGTAGCGGATATAGCCGATGTTATAAGCCGTGGCCACGCTGGCGCGGATGGCATCGATCTGCTCGACGGCGGCGAGGGCGTCATTAACCGTTTCGGCGGTCTTCAGTTCGGCGAGTACCGATTGGAAGGCCTCTTCCAAGCGGTCCAGATCGGGGCGGGTGTAGGTGAATTCGGGGAAGGTGGGTTGGGGCATACCCCTAAGACGCACGGGGGGCGGGCTTGGTTTGGCGGGTGCGCGGGTGCAAGGGTTGTCAGGAAGATCGAGGCGCAAAAACTCCTATCTTCGGGGGCTGGATCAATACGGTATAGATAGCATGCATGGATCGCCCGGAAGGTACGTTAACCCCCTCACCGACTTCGGATTTAAGAAGATATTCGGGGAGGAACCGAATAAAGATATCCTCATCAGCTTTTTGAACGAGGTCTTACCGGTTCGGCACAAAATTGAGGACCTCAGCTACTCTAAGAATGAGCAGTTAGGCGCCGGAGAAGTAAATCGTAAAGCTATTTTCGATCTGTACTGCACCTCCATCACCGGAGAGCGATTTATTGTAGAGCTACAGAAGGCCAAGCAGAATTACTTCCGGGATCGCAGCGTCTTTTACTCCTCCTTTCCCATACAGGAACAAGCTAAAAGGGGCAATTGGGATTTCCGTCTCGATGCCGTCTATACCGTTGGTATTCTCGATTTCATCTTCGATGACCACAAGGACGACAAACAACTCTACCATGTCGTAGAATTGAAAAATCAGCGCAATGAGGTGTTTTACGATAAACTCAAATACATCTACATCGAGTTGCCTAAATTTCGCAAAGACGAGTCAGAACTGGAGAGTGATTTCGATAAGTGGCTTTACGTGTTCCGTCACTTGGCCGACCTAGACGCACGTCCGCCGCGCCTGAAAGAGCGCGTATTCGAAAAACTATTCGCAGTAGCTGAGATCGGGAACTTCACCAGCACCGAACGGGAAGCCTATGAGGAAAGCCTCAAATATTACAGGGACATTAAGAACGTAGTAGATACGTCACGGGAGGAAGGCCGGGAGGAAGGCCGGGAGGAAGGCTATACAAAGGCAATGGGCGAAGTAGCCCGACGCTTGCTGAACTCCGGCATGTCAACAGCGCAGGTCGCCGAAATCACCGGAATGTCAATAGCACAGATTGAAACCCTACCCAGTTAGACCCCCTATCAATCCACCCGCACGACCTCACTCCGCTCCGACACCCCATTCTCATTAAACGCCTCTACCTGAAAGTAGTACGGCTGGTCCACGTTCAGCGCCCGTAGCTCATAGTCGGCCCGATCGTACATCAGGGCGGAGAGATTGAGCTTATCCGGCGCGATGCCCCAGTAGATGACGTAGCCGGTGGCCGTAGGGTCGACCGTCCAGCTCAGGTCGGCGTTGCGCTCGTCCGCCTGCCGGGTGACCGTGAAGTTTTGCGGCGCAGCCGGCACCGCTCCCCGCCCCTTTCCGAAGACCCGCCACTCGGCGATCGCCAGATGCTTGGTGGTGTTGTAGACGTGTTCGTAGCGGAGGTAGCGCGCGGCGGCCGGCACGTCGAGTTCGATGTAGCCGTGGGGCATGTCACGCTGATTTTCGGAAAAGTCGGCCACGTCGAACCACTTTTCCCCATCCTTTGACCCCCGGATCACGAACTGCTGCCGCAGCGTATCCGGGCGGCCGAAGATCTCGCTGCGGAAGTCCTGAAAATTTAGCTGGATAGCGTAGACGTCCATCACCTCCTCCAGGTCCAACTCCACGTAAATGGAATCGTGGTTCGCCTCCGACACCCAGTAGGAGCGGATTTCCTCGTCGTTGATCCGCTCAATCCCGAAGTCGGTGATCTGCTCCAGCATATAGCCGCTTTCGCTTTCGTCGACGACGTTGAGCTCCTTTTCGACCAGGCCGCTGTTCGTGCGTACCGGCTTACCGTAGCTCAGCAGCATCCAGCCGGTGAAGCGGTCCTTGTGGTCCGCCACCTCCGCCGCGGGCAGGTAGTGGGGGTAATCTCCGTAGGCGGTGTTGACGTACATCTGCCCGTCCTCCTCGAAGCCGGCGGGGTACATGCCCAGCCGCCGCTCGAACTTGTAATTCACCGAGATCGCCATGGTCGCAAAGTGCCAGTAGTTGCCGTCGTTATCCAGCAGCGTACTACCATGACCCGACCCCTTCAGGAAGCCCCCCGGCTTGTAGGAGATCGGGTTGTAGGGGGCATAAGTGAAGGGGCCCAGGGGGGAGTCGCTGGTGTAGACCCCGTCGGCGTAGACGTTCCACTGCGTTCCCGGCGCCCCGTACTCGAGGTAGTAGGTGTCTCCGTGTTTGACCATCCAGGGGCCTTCGATGTAGGGCTTCAGGTCGGACTTATGGTCCTGACCGAAGCGCTCCCAGCCGTGGCGCTCCGGATCGAGATTGAATAGCTCCGTCTGCTCCCCCATCGGAATGTAGTAGTTCTCCCCGTCCAGCTCGATGCCGTGGATCGGGAATTTGTTCGAGCTTTCCTCGTAGAGGTACACCCGGCCATCGTCGTCGACGAACAGGTTCGGGTCCTGCACCCCCCGCGGCACGTTGATGACGGCGAAGTTGGTCCGCCAGTCCCCCAGGTCCGGGTTGTCGGTTTCGATCACCGCGCCCCGCCCGGAGGGGTCGCCCAGCAGGATGATCTTGTCATTATGTACGGCCGCCGCCGGGGCATTCGAACCGTTGAAGTACCAGCTCTGCGGCCGGATGAAGGTCCAGTTGCTCAGGTCGTCGCTGACCCAGTAGCCGTGGGAGCGGGTCACGAAGAGGTAGTACTTCCCCCGGAAGTTCACCACCGCCGGGTCGGCCCCCGACCGGTAGGAGACATTGTTGCGGGCCCGGTAGTGCGACATATAGGTGTAGTCGATGTCGAGCGGGTTGCAGTAGGTCGTATACTTTTTTTGCGCGGGCGCAGGTGCAATGTGGGTTGGATAACTTGGGTCAGACTCCACCGCTGGGCCCTCCTCCGGTTCACTGCATCCACTCAGCAGTAGAATGACAACCAACCCTAATCCATACAAATTCGTGCCTGACATCCGCGTAAATCCGTGTTCCAAAATCAGCAGCTAAGCTGT
>CAZKPE010000120.1:3292-5052 GCA_964554545.1 uncultured Lewinella sp. | reverse complement strand
TAGTGCGTCTGTCCGTTCCGCATGGCCCCGTCGCGGGCGTAGCCGGAGTCGTAGATCGCCTTTGGAACGGAATGGGTCGGCGAGGCCGCGGCCAGGGTATACACGATCTGGGTTTCGTTGTGGCCGCTGATGCGTAGGTTGATGGCCCACTCCTGGTCGGGCGACCAGTGCCAGTAGAGGGCCTCGTCGCCCCCCTTGGTGTACCACTCCCATTCCACCCCTTCCCAGAGGGTCGTGATGCGGTCGATCAGGTCGGTCTCGGTGGGTACCTCCCGCTTCAGGTACTCCCGCACGGTGAGCAGCCCCTGCACCAGGAAGGCGGTCTCGACCAGGTCGCCGCCGTTGTCCCGCGGACTGAAGGGGATCACTGTGCCCGTCTCCCCGTTGATCCAGTGCGACCAGGCTCCGTGGAAGCGATCCGCCCCCTCCAGAAATCCGACCACCCGCTTCCACCGCTCTATCGCTTCCGCCCGGGTGATAAAGCCGCGCTCGACCCCGACGACCATGGCCATCAGTCCGAAGCCACTCCCGCCGCTGGTCACCAACCGGCCGCTGGTGTTGCGCTCGCGGGCCATGCCGCTGTTGGGCTCGGCGAAGTCCCAGAAGTATTTGAAGGTCTGCTCCTGCACAAGGGTCAGCAGTTCCTCATCCGATACTTCGGGAAAGTCGGATTCGGCCGCCGGCCCAGTGAAAAAGTCGAGGGTCAGGGCCGTGAATTCCCGGTTAGCGTCCTCCCCCAGCACCTGCGCCAGCGCCAGTTCGTACACGGTGAAGTCCCGCAGGGGGTCCGCGGGCATCAACTGAATGACCCGGTCACTCACGTTCGTCACGGTTACCGCCCCGCTTCCCGGGCCGGTGATGGCAAAGCGATCCGCCCCCGGCGTCACCGGATGGGAAAATTCCAGCTCCAGGGGGCCGGCTACCGCCACGCTGTCCCGCAGTTGATTTTCACCCAGCGGCAACTCACGACCGGCCGAGCGCAGGCTAACCAGGGTCAGGGGCGACTGGATGATGGTGAACGGTAGCGACAGTCCGGAAAGTGGAGCGACCCCCTCTCCATTCAGTTCCTCTCTGGCGGCGACCCGATACGGAATGCCGGGCAACCAGCTTTCGGCTACCCCTATGGTCACCTCGGTTCCCGCGGCGTTCCAGCTCTCGGTGTCCGATAGGGCGTTTCCATCCGCCGTTACCGTGAACAGGTCCCCGCTACGCCCACTCACCGGCGCGGAGAATCCGAGCACCAGCTCACCCTCCCCCGCTACGGCATTTCCACTGGCGATCGACTGGCTACCCAGCCGGGCGTATACATTGCGTAGCGTCTCCGTGGGCTGGGGGGTCACATCGTCGTCTTCCGCGGGGCAGCCCAGTAGGGGGCCCAACAAAAGAACAAGCAACAGATAGCGGGAAGAGGTCAATCGGGGAAGATTAGCAACGGTAAATTACTCGTTATACAGGGCGGTAACTTCCTCGGCGGTCAGTGCCTTATCGAAGAGCCGCAGATCATCGAGCATCCCCCGGTCGCTGCGGTGGTTCCAGCCGACGAAGTTCGGCGCGCCCGACATGATGGAGAGCAGGTTACAGTCCGTCCAGTCAATACCCGGGAACTCCCCGCTGGCGACCTCCTGCCCGTCGATGTAGACGGCGGCGCGGTCGGCGGCGATGGAGAACGCCAGGTGGTGCCATTCCTCCGAATCGACCGGCAGGTCGGCGGCCTCGCCACCGTCGAACCAGCTTTGCCCCTCCCCGGTACCGACGTTCAG
>CAZKPE010000120.1:0-3192 GCA_964554545.1 uncultured Lewinella sp. | reverse complement strand
CGGAAGAAGCGGAAGCCGCCCTGCAAATTTCTCGGGTTGTCCGGGTTAGTGGGGTCGGGGGGACCGATCACCAGTACGCCGGCCCGGTCGGGGATGGCGTTCACCTTCATCCAGAATACGGCGCTGAATTCAGCTCCCAGCATTCCGTCGGTGGGGTAGGTCAGGTAGGATCCCTCGGCCCCCGCGTAGGCATTGCTTCCGCCCACGCTCTCGCCGGCGAAGCCCGGAGTGCCGACCACGGTCGGCATCTGAATATGGACCAGGTCGACGTAGTCGCCGTCGAAGGGCATGTAGAGCACCTCCCCCGGGTAGACCGGGGTATAGGCCGGCTCCTTGGTGATGGTGACGGTTTCGGTAGTCGACTTCCCGCTCAGGTCGGTTGCCGTAACGCTGACGGTGTGCGTCCCGTCCGTTACGTTATCGTATACCACTTCTTCGACAACACGGCGGTAGTCGGGGAAATTTTCGAAACTGGCGATCTCCGTACCGTCGAAGGCCACGGATACGCGCTCGACCTCGATGTCGTCCACCGCCTCGAAGCGGATGGTGACAGAGGTGACCGCCTCGAGCACCTGAATGACGTTACCGTCCAGGGGGGCGGACAGGCTTACCTCGGGAGCGGTCTGGTCGGGACCGGGCTCGAGGGGGGTGATGGGGTCGATACCGTCGCGCTCGCAGCCGAGGGTGGCGAGGAGCAGCAGAGCGGCAAAAAGTTTGGTGGTAAAGTTCATGATCGAAGATTAGGTGCCGCAGTCCGGCGACTTAATTACCCAGGGTCGGCAGTTGGTCGACCTGGTTCTGGGGATAGGGGAGGTAGATATCCTCGGGGGCGTTGAAGTCCCGTCCGTCGTACTCGAGTTCCTCGTAGCGCTCCCAGCGGATGAGGTCGTAGTAGCGAATCCCCCACTCCATGGCCAGTTCGGCGAATTTCTCATCCGCGACCTCGTCCAGCGTCACCGCACCGAGGGTGGGCAGGCCGGCCCGCGTGCGTACCAGGTTGACCGCCTCCTCGGCACTGATGGCCGTGCCGGTCGCGCCACGCACTAGGGCCTCGGCGTGGAGCAGCAGTACTTCGGCGTAGCGAATGCAGATGTAGTTCTTGCTCGTTCCGTAGCGGGTCCGTCCCGGCGTCAGTTCGTTGGTGGGCAGGTAGTGCTTGCCGCTGGCGAAGAGGGCGCGGGCGTAGTTGTTGATGACGTCGCCGTCGCGGGTGGTGTTGCTCACGAAGGCGGGCAGGTCCGTTCGGTCGATCTCGGCGATACCCCGTTCGGTGAACAGTACGCTGGTTTCCAGCCGGACCGTCTCGTTGCGGTCCAGCATGAACTCGATGAACTTCAGGCTCGGCTCGTAGAAGCCCCAGCCGCTACCGGCCCCCTCCACGGCGGGTGTCCACCCCTGGGGGCCGTAGAAGTTGTACAGGTGGAAGTTCTCGTCCCCGTTCGCCTGTCCGTAGTCCGAGTACTGCAACTCCAGCAGATTCTCCCGGCTCAGTTCACCTTCGAGTTTAAAGAGCTCATAGTAGTCGTCGTGCAGCTGGTATACCCCGCTGTTGATGATCTCGGAAGTTGCGGCCGCTACGGCTTCGTAGTTCCCCAGTTCGGCTTCGACCCGCGCCTTGATGGCCAGGGCGGTGTAGCGGTTCACCCCGCCCTCGATGTCGTCCCGGTCGGCCGGGTGTACGGTACTCAGCTCCGGAATGGCCGCATCCATTTCGGCGCTGATGTAGCGCAGAACCTCCTCCCGCGAACTCACCGGCTCGTTCAGCAGGTCGGCCGGATTGGTCGTATTTGGGATCAGCACGTCGCCCCACACCTGCGTCAGGTAGTACAGCAGGAAGGCATTGAGCACCTTCACCTCGGCGATATACTGGTCGGCGATTGCATCGTCGGCCCCGGCCTCCCGGTAGTTTTCGATGAGCCCGATCGCGTTTTGCCCGGTATAGATGTCGCGGTAGTTCAGTTCCCAGAGGGAGTTGTACATCCAGTAGTCCTTATTGTAGATGTAGCGGTCCGTATCGGCGAAGGGCTGCTGGTCGCCGAGCCCGCCGGCATTCACGTCGTCACCGCGCACGGAGATAAGGGGGATCGTTTCCCACCCCCGACTATAGAAGTCGGCGTAGGCCCCGATGGCGGGTTCCACGATATTCTGGGACTCTGAAAAGTCGATGTCCTCGATGAATTCGGTATTCAGCCGCAACTCGTCCAGGTTATCGTGGCAGGCACTTAGCCCGAGCAGCAGGGCCGCCGGGATAAGGATTCGGGTGATGGTAGCTAGTTGCATGATGGTTCAGGCGATTAGAATAGGAAAAACGCGGACTCAAAAAGTGACGCTCACGCCACCCGTGTAGGTGGCCGGAACGGGATACACCTGGCGATCGACCCCATTGCCGATCTCGGGGGTGAAGCCGTTGTAGTCGAACACCGTCAGCGGGCGGTCGGCCGTCACGTAGAAGCGCACCGCGGGCGAGTTCGCCCCAAAGAGCGTCCCCTGCCGGAGGGTGTAGCCCAACTGGGCGTTCTGGATCCGCCAGAAGGTCCCGTCCTCGACCCACTGATCGCTCAGCTGCTGGTTCCAGGCTTTGCGGCGGCCGGCGCTCGAGGGGTAGATATTGCTGGTCCCCTCTCCCCGCCAGGCGTTTTCGGCCAGGTCGGCGTCGATGTTGGTATCATTCGTAAAAATGACTTCCCCCCGCCGGCGGTTGAGAATTTTATTCCCCCCCTGCCCAAAAAAGGTGACGGCCAGGTCGAAATTGTCGTAGGTCAGACCGACATTGCCGCCCCAGGAGTAGCTCGGCAGGTAGGACCCCAGGATGACCCGGTCCTCGCCCGTGATCGCCCCGTCGCCATTCTGGTCGACATAGCGCAGGTCGCCCGGCTCGAGGTCCTGACTTACCGCTACGGGGTCGCCGGAGATTTCCGCCTCGTTCTGGTAGACCCCGTCCAGCTCCAGCCCGAAGAAGGCGGCCACCGGCTGCCCCACGATCGACCGCTGCCGGAACTCCGCCGAGCCCCCATCGATGAAGGGCTGGCCGAAGAGACTCTGCACCTCATTGCTCAGCGTGGCGAAGTTGGCGTTGAGGCGATATCCCAGCCCCCATTCGGTCTTGTTGCGGTAGCCCAGGGCAACCTCCAGGCCGGAGTTGCGGATCACCCCGGCATTCTGCCGTACCCGCTCGCCGGTCACCGGCACCTC
>CAZKPE010000119.1:3597-11939 GCA_964554545.1 uncultured Lewinella sp. | reverse complement strand
GCGCGTATCGTATACCTGGACGGGGTGGAGCAGGTGGAGCGGGGCTCGGTGGCGTTGATTCGGTGAGTAGACATCCGCGAGCAAGTACTTTGGTGATTTCGCGGCTATTCGAGTCGTTCCTTACGCATCTATCGGTAAAGTGGGCGGCGGGGCGCAGGTGCAGTACCTTAAAGCAATGCTTATGAAGGACCACCTTTCGGCCCTAATCCTCTGGGGAGCGCTGCTATTCACGACGGCGGCCGGTATTTTTTCCTGTAACGGAAAGGGTGATTATCGGTATACCTACACTGAAGACTTCCAAACATTCAGGCCAGACACCCTGCCCGAATTCTGGGTGGAAACTTACGGCCAGTCGAGCTGGGTAGTGAAAGACGATGGGGGAAACCGCTTCCTCACCCAAACCGAGCTTCGATCGGATACCAATCAGGTCTACCTGCACCTGTTCGAGCGCAACCCGGTCTTCGCCGGACGAATAAGGGTGGCGGAGTGGAAGCGGCGAGGCCACTTCAGTATGCTGCTGCGGTACAATGCCGATGGAGCCTACACCAAGGTCACCTACTTTCCCGGTCGCAAACGGCTGATCCTAAGCGAGCAGGAAGATGTTGGCCGGCCCCTTCGTGTCCTGGATGAGTATACCGTCGATCTCGGAAACGACTGGCACGACATCCGCGTAGTGGGGGACAGTACGGCCGTCTCTTTCTTTCTGGACGGGCGGTCGGTACTGTCCACTACCACGGCACGCCACCTCACCTTCGGCAAAGTCGGATTCGAAACCTACAACACCAAGTTGCGGATCGACGATGTCCGTTACGAAGGAAATGAGGGCAGGCCTAATCCCGGCGTGGTACAGGGGGAGATCCGGATTCCTTACGGTGCGGATAAACTTAATTCCGCGGGAAGGCCCTTCTGGGGTTTACACCTCGGGGTCATTCCCCAAGTCGATTCTACCCTGCTGGGGATCGTCGGCTTTCGGGATCATGAATCCCGTGATGCCGCCGAGGGACCCCCGCCTTTTGCCGTAATCCGGTCGGCCAATCAAGGACTTAGCTGGTCCGGTCTGGAACTCGGGGACCGTAGCTGGCTCAGGGATCAACAGGGAGCCTACATCCGTGGCATCTGGCCGAACCTGACGCGGACGGACAAGGGCTGGATACTGATGGGGTACAAGAGCGAAACCGGGTATAACAGCGCCCACCTCAGCACGGATGAGGGGGAAAGTTGGCAAACCGCCGGAGCGCTTCGCATTACGGATGAACTCCGACAAATCCATACCGGCCACCCCTGGCAGCTCGACCAAATGGCGATGCCCGCAAAGCTCTCCGCGAATGCGTTCGGCCTCTACTACCCGACGACGCGCGTTCTTTGGCATGCCGACGCGGAGGCCCGGGAGTGGGAGCCGATCTACGTTTTTCATCCGGGGAACACCACCTGGAATCCGCCCTCCCAGGAACACCAGCTGGTCCAGATTTCAGATTCGATCCTGGCCCTCTACGCACGCGATGACGGTGCCCGGGAAGGCTGGCCGGAATCGCAAACCCTCGTTAAGCGGTGGTCCTCCGACGGGGGACGGAGCTGGACGCCCTACGAAAGGGACAACACCCCCTTCGTATCCTCCAAGTGTGCCTTTAGCGTCAAGCAGGACCCCTATACCGGCCAGACCTGGATGTTTTGGACCTACAACGATAAAGACGACGAACCGTCGGTCAACAATCAGCCACGTACCCGCATGGGGCTGGCGGTAAGCGACGATAGCACCAGGACCTGGCGGTACGTCATGGACGTGGACGACTGGGGCTATCCATCCCTGGATACAGTGGCGCTTCAGGCGGGACAGCCCCGCTACCTGACCAAGGACAACCGCTTCACCAATCTCGCCATTTGGGTCGACTCAGACTACCTCCACCTGACTGCCCGCCGGCGATTTCGCCACGGCGAAGAGTCCATCGAGGACTTCTGCATTTTCTATACCCGGATCGAGAAACGGAAGATTATCCCCTATCCGGAATTCCCGGGAACGCGGTATTGATTTCCCATCCCCCTTGCACCTGCGCGCCGCCGCCCGCTGAACCGTAAAACAAAACACCAACCGATAAAAAATTGAGTGAAACTAGGAAATGAAAGATAATTTATGTAGATATGCACTACATAACAACTTATCGATCATGCAATTCCACCTTCACAAGCAGATGTTTCCCGGCATCGTCGCGTTTTTCCTCCTTTTGCTGAGCGGTGGCATGCTCCAGGCGCAGAGCCAACGCCTGGTGAGCGGGGTGGTAACGGACGCGGATGGTCAGGCCATCGTGGGAGCTACGGTACGGCTACAGGGCACGGGAAGTGGTACCGTCACTGACCTGGATGGCACCTTTTCCTTGCAAGTACCGGAAGCGGAGGCTGTGCTCGTGATCAGCTACATCGGCTACCGGACCGAGGAAATTGCCGTTGGCAACCGGAGCAGTCTGGACATTCAGCTGACCGAAGACCGGACCAACCTCGACGAGGTGGTCGTGATCGGCTACGGTACCACCACCCGGCGGGACGTGACAGGGTCCATCTCCTCGGTCACCTCGGAGGAGATCGAGCGCCTGCCGGTACCCGGAATCGAAAGTGCGCTACAGGGGCGTGCGGCGGGGGTGGTCGTGATCCAGGACTCGGGGGCACCGGGGGGCAGCGTGTCGGTGCGAATACGCGGGCTGGGTTCACTGGGGGACAATGAGCCCCTTTACGTCATCGATGGGGTACAAACCAAAGACGGACTGAACCTGCTGAACCCGAACGACATCCAGTCCATCGAAATTCTGAAGGATGCCTCCGCCGCGGCGATCTACGGCGTACGCGGGGCCAACGGGGTGGTGCTGATCACGACCAAAAAAGGGCAGTACAACGCCAGGCCGACCGTAAGTCTGAGCACCTACTACGGTATCCAGGAGCCTACGGGCCTCGTCGAGGCGCTCAATGGTTCGGAATGGGCCCTGCTGCAGCGGGAAGCCCTGACGAACGGGGGAATGGATCTGAACCCGGACTTCGATACCGACGAGGAGATCGCCGCCGCCGGGGAGGGTACCGACTGGCTGGACGAGGTCTTCCGCCCGGCCCCCATGCAGAGCTACCAGCTGGGCGTATCCGGGGGATCGGCCTCGACCCGCTACTATTTTTCGGGCAACTACTTCGACCAGGAGGGGATCGTACGAAACTCCTTTTTCGAGCGGGCCAGTCTGCGGGCCAATGTGGAGACCGAGGTGGGGGACCGGCTGCAAATGGGTACGAACCTGACGCTGAGCCGCTCGAACCGCAACTTCATCAGTTCCGACGACGATGCCGATGAGGTCCTGCAAAACGCGCTGGGCACCCCGCCGGTCATTCCCGTATTCGATGAGGACGGCAGCTACGCCGGCCCCCCGGAACCCCAGGAGTTTTACGGTCGCCAGCAGAATGCCGTCGGGCAGGCGGAACGGCGGGATGACCTCTCCACCAATACCCGCATTCTGGGCAACTTTTACGCCGCCTACGAGCCCATTCGCGGACTGGTGCTGAAGAGCGACTTCCAGTTCGACTACATCAACAACGACAACGACTTCTTCCGGGTCGATTTTAACGAGGGCAACCGGACGGGCCCCGGGAATCTGCTCCGCCGCAGCATCAACCAGACCAACTACTACAGCTGGGAGAATACCCTGACCTACACCGCCGAGCTGGGCCGAAACCACGAACTCACCGTACTCGGGGGCGTCACGGCCCAGGAATTCGAGATCGACTTCGTATCCGCCGGTCGGGATCAGTTCCTCTCCCAGGTGGAAGAGAACCGCTACCTGAACGGGGGAACGCTGAACCCTTCCGCGGGGGGCGGGGCGAACGACTGGTCCTTGTTCTCCTATCTCGGTCGCGTCAACTACAGCTTTCTCAATCGCTACCTCCTCACGGCCAGTTTTCGGGCTGATGGCTCCTCCCGCTTCACCGAGGAGAACCGCTGGGGCTATTTCCCCTCCTTTTCGGCGGGTTGGCGGGTCAGTGAGGAAAGCTTCCTGGCTGATTCACCGGTGTTTTCCGACCTGAAGATACGGGGGGGCTGGGGGCAGCTGGGTAACCAGGACATCGGCTTCTATCCCACGCTGACGCTCTACGGGCTGCGCGGGGATGCTTTTTACGGCTTCGGGGGCGGGCAGGAGGCGGCCTCGGCGGGCTACGCGGTAGTCACCCGGGGCAATCCGGACATCGTCTGGGAAACCTCCAACCAGTCCAACATCGGCTTCGACGCGAGCCTGTTCGACTACCGGCTGCGCTTCACGGTGGACTACTACAACCGGACGACCGAGGATATCCTGCTGCGGACCCCCGTACCGGCGACCGGCGGCGTTGCCCCGGCCCCCTTCGTGAATGCGGCGACGGTGACCAACGACGGCTTCGAATTTCTCATCGGCTACCAGGGGGGTAAGCCCGAAGGCTTCACCTATGACGTATCGGTCAACCTGACCACGATCAACAATGAGGTCACCTCCCTGGGTACGGACGATCCCGAATTCGGCATCCGCAGCAGCGGGTTCACCCGTACCGAAGTGGGGCGGCAGATCGGTTTCTTCTTCGGCTTCGAGGCGGACGGTATCTTCCAGTCGGAGGAGGAAATCGCGGCCCTCGACGCCATCGACGGCGACCCTTCCACTCCCTACCAGAATGCGGCCACCGCGCCCGGGGACGTGCGCTTCGTGGATACGAACGGGGACGGGGTCGTCAACGCGGACGATCGGACGGCGATCGGCAGTCCGTTCCCCGACTTCACCTACGGCTTCAATGCCGACCTGGGGTACGGGAACTTCGATTTGTCCATCTTTCTCCAGGGGGTGACGGGCAACGACATCTACAACCAGGGACGCTCCTTCTTCGAGCCCAGCAGCCTGGTCGATCGCAACGGCTACGCCACCCTGCTCGATCGCTGGACGCCTACGAATACCGATACGGAAATGCCCCGGCTGGTGGCTGGCGACCCGAATAACAACAGTCGCTTTTCGAGTCGATTCATCGAGGATGGGTCCTTCCTGCGGCTGCGCAACGTCCAACTGGGCTACCGACTGCCGGCGGGGGTGCTGGATCGCCTCGGGCTGGCCAGTCTGCGGCTATATGTTTCCGCACAGAACCTGTTCACCATTACCGACTACCAGGGCTTCGACCCCGAGATCGGCCGGCGGCGGGGTAACGACCAGAGCTACGGGATCGACACCAGCGTGTACCCACAAGCCCGGGTCTTCCTCTTTGGCCTCAACCTATCCCTTTAATTTAATCAGTCGACCATCATGCAACGGTTTGCCCCCAAATTTGCCCCCTTTCTCCTACTCGTGCTTGCGTTGGCTAACTGCGGCGACGAGTTTTTCGATAAGTCCCCCAAGGGGCAGCTCTCCTCGGCCTCCTTCTGGTCGAGTGCCGATGAGGCCGTGCTGGGCCTGAATGCCACCTACGGCTACCTCAACCAGAATAACTGGGGCGGCTTCGAACTGAACAACTGGATATTCGGTGACATCGCCTCGGATGATTTCGACAAGGGAGGCGGTAGTGACGGGGACCAGCGGTCCGTTTTCGAGATCGAAAATTTCACCTTCCTGCTGGGGAACAGCAAGTTCCGCATGCGCTACGAAGACGCCTATGAGGTCGTCACCCGCGCCAATCTGGTGCTGGGGAACGTGCCCGACATTACGATGAACGAGGAGCAAAAAAGCAACATCCTCGGGCAGGCGCGCTTCCTGCGGGCGCTGGCGTATTTTCAGCTGCTGATGACCTTCCGGGACGTTCCCCTGATCACCGAGCCGCTGGAAGTCAGCGAACTGGCCGTCCCGAAGACCCCCCGCGAGGAGGTGTGGGCGGCGATCATCGACGATCTGACCCAGGCGGCTTCCGTCTTACCGGTTCAGCAGGAGATCGGCAGGGCCACGCGTGGAGCGGCCCTGGCCCTGCTGGCCAAAAGTCATATGCACCGCTCCGAGTGGCAGCCCGCCCTGGACCGGATCTCCGAGCTCGAAGCACTGGGCGTGTACGACCTTGCCCCCAACTACCAGAGCAACTTCACCCTGGCCGGGGAGAACAACGTCGAATCGATCTTCGAACTACAGCACTCGGCCAATACGGGGCAGCCCACCGGAGCGCGAATCTTCGGTGGCTCGGCCCCCCGCGACCGGACCTGGTGGCCCTTTGGCTGCTGTGGCTTCCACATCGGTACCCAAGACCTGGTCGAAGAATTTGAGGAGGCGGACCCCCGACTGGACTTCACGCTGGGACTGCCCGGGCGAATATTTTTCGAAGCGGTGTACGCCGATTCCACCCGGCTCAACGATGGTACGCTCGTCGCCCGTACCAATCTGCGGCGGTACAATAAAAAAGGCCTTATGCCCCCGACCCAGATGGCGGAATACGGCATTCGCGGCTGGCAGGGCAACAGCCCCCTCAATTACACCTACATCCGCTACGCCGACGTCCTGCTCTGGAAGGCGGAGGCGCTGAACGAGCTCGGACGGACCGACGAAGCCGAGCAGCCCCTCAACCGGGTCCGCGCCCGCGCCCGCGGCAGCTACGCCCTTAATCCCAACAGCTTCGAATACACCTACGACCCTACGAACGGGGAAATCCTGAGCGTCGGCGAACTGGTCCCGCCGCCGGATGATTTGCTGGAGGATGTCACCGGCCTGAGCCAGGACGAGATGCGTCAGGCCATCTACCATGAACGCCGGGTGGAACTGGCCGGGGAAGGCCACCGCTTCTTCGACCTGCGGCGCTGGGGACTACTGGGGGAAACGCTACGGGCGGAGGGGAAGAACTTTGTTGATGGGGTGAATGAGTTTTTCCCTCTCCCGCAGGCGGAACTGGACGTGAACCCGAACCTCGTTCAGGACCCGGCCTACGATTAACGGTCATTCTTTCCTACATATTCTAATTACCATACCTATCCTCCACCGCATCTTACATCGTAGCGCGCCAAGCCCCATTGGCTTTCTGTTGCTGGCCATGCTTGCCCTTGCCGGCTGCACCGACCGCCAGCGCATCGTTTCCGGCGGGCACGGTGACGAGGGCCCGGCCGATCGCTACCGGGTGCCCTATGAGCCGATCACCTACGGGCAGTCGATCGATGCGCCTCTCCCCGGCCTGGCTATGGACTACAAGCTAGTAGACTGGGATGAGGACGGCCTGGTGGATTTACTGGCCACCATCCGGAGGGGTAAGGGCTTGGTTTGGTACCGGAATATTGGCACGCCGCAGTCGGCGCGCTTTCGTTCGTTGGAAGAAAACGCGGTACTGCTGCCCGACTCACGGGTCAGCTATTTTGACGTGATCGATTACGACGGCGATGGAAAACGGGAACTGGCTGCCTATGCCGGCCCCGGGGGCAGCCTGCTCCTGTACCGGCAGACGACCAAGTCGACGACCCCGAAGTGGGAACACCTCACCGCAGTCGATCCCGAAGGCGACACCATTCGCCCCGCCCCGGAAAGCTGGGCGAGCTACCGCATCAGCGCCGCGGACTGGGACGGCGACGGCCGGCAGGACCTCATCGTGGCCTACGAAGACGTCCAGGCCCTGGTCCCCGAGTCGACCCAGGAGAACAAACGGCAACGGGTGTCCGGATTCCGGGACACGGCCGCCTACCACCCCCATGTCGGGAGGATCGCCTGGCTGCGTAACCTAAGTAAACCCGGAGGCCCTCCGGTTTTTGCCCGGGAGCAACCAATACTGGCGGACGAGCAGCCCATACGCACCTACGTCTTCCCCTACCCCCTGGTCTACGACCTCGACCGGGACGGACGGCAGGACTTGATCGTGGGAAGTCACGACACCCGCCTGCGCTTCTTCCGAAACACCGCACCGGAGGGGGAGCCAGTCCTGAAAGATGCGGGTCTGCTAGGGGACGAGGACGGTCAGTCCCCGCAAACCTTCCTGACCATACGGGTACAGCCCGCTGATCTGGACGGGGACGGGGAGGACGAACTGGTCGGGACGTCCTACTACGGGAATAACGACCGCTACCTGGTCTACCAGCGGGCGGGGGCGGGGTGGCGGCATTCCGGTCACCTCAGTATCCGCGCCAGTCCGACTACCCCGGTATACGGGATGGGCATCTCGACCGTGGACCCGGTAGACTGGGACGGCGACGGCGACACCGATCTCTTACTCGGGGCGGAGGGGGGCTTCCCGACTATCGTGATCAACTCGGGAAGTGAGGACGACCGACGCTTCGAACCGGCCCGACGGCTGATCCGAACGGACGGTCGACCCCTCGAAACCCGCTCCATTCAGTACGGCGACGGCTCCCACTGGGGCCCGCTCGAGTGGTACTCCGACCGGATCGCTCCGCGGGCGGTAGACTGGGA